>NZ_JAUSKL010000038.1 GCF_030646925.1 Candidatus Binatus sp.
TCGCGATGCGATCGTCGAGCGCCTTCGGATAGTCGTCAAACTCGATCGGATCGCGGCGCGCGAGCAGGCGCATCCGGCGAATCCGCGCGTCGGCATCGATCTCGATTCGGCTGTAGTAGTGGGCATTGGCGGGATTGAACAGTGCAATCGTGCCGAGCGCGCCGCGCGCGCGATGAAATCGGATCATCGCCGCGAGATCGAGATCGAGAATTGTGTCGCTGTTCGCAATTACGAAGGTATCGATACCGAGAAAATCGCGAAGGCCGTTCAGCGGTCCGCCGGTGCCGAGCAAAACTCGCTCGGGCGCATACGTGATTCGCACGCCGAGCCGCGAACCGTCGCCGAGACCGCTTTGGATTCTACCGGCCAGATGATGAACGTTGATTGCGACTTCGGTAATACCCGCGCGCCTCAGCATCGCGATCGGATAATGAATCAACGGCCGTCCGCCAAGCTCGAGCATCGGCTTGGGCGTAGTCGCGGTGAGCGGACGCAGCCGCTCGCCTTTCCCCGCAGCAAGAATCAGCGCGCGCAATGCTTGCTCACGCGTCCAGCGCCGATGCGAGCCGCGGAAAATCCGCGCGCATCGCCGCGAGCATCCGCCGCGCCTGCATCAGCAGATGCGGAATGAATTTTCGGTATCCCGTCTTGCCGTTGCGCTCGAACATTTCGAAACGCCCGATCATCTTGAGCGCGTGCTGCAGCACGCAGAGCCGATAGCTCATCTCGAAATCCGCAATGCTCATCGCGATTGCACCGCGCCGCGCGAGTCCGGCAAGGTAAAAATCCAGCAACCTTTTTTCGATCACCGGCGTGATCACGTCGCCGGTGTCGCGCGTCGTCATCAGCACCGCGAGATCCTGCGCCGCCGGCGCCATCAACGCGTCCTGAAAATCTATGATTCGAAGTCGGCTGCCCTCCTGCAAGTAAAGATTGTGCCCGTGATAGTCGCGATGCGACAACACGCGCGGATATCGATCGAGCCGCGCCGCGAGCGCCTTTATCTCCTCCTGAATCGATGCGGCCTTGACGCCGGGCGCGATCAGTTCGAGGCCCAGCTCGATAAATTCCTTGAGCTCCCATTCGAACAGACGGCCGTCGTAAGCGATTCGCCGCGCGATACATTCGTCATCGATCCTGCGCGTGCCATCCACATGCAGCCGCAGCAATTCCTCCACCGCGAGCCGGTAGAGGTCCGCGACGTGCGCGCCCGGCTGCCGCGCCGCGTCGAGCAAAGGCAGTTCGCCGACGTCCTCCACCAGCATCGCGCGTTTTTCAGGGGCTACATCGTATAGTGATGGCACACCCGCGCCGAGCGACGACAAAAATCTGTGCACATTGATCCAGGGCGGTTCGGTGGGTTCGTCGGTGACAAGCTTCAGTACTCGAACGTAGCGGGGCAGGTCGTCGGGGCCGAGGTCCACGACGATTGCCGTGCTCGGCGCGCCGCCAGTTTGCGGCGAGATCGTCGCCCGCCAGAATCGACGCGTCGATAAATCGCCACGCAGTGCGTCGAACTCGTCGAGGCGCGCGCCGGGCCATCGATGCGCGATCGCCTGCGCCGCCCACCGCTCAAATCCAATACCGCTCGGTTCTGCCACTGTGCGGATTGTACGCCGAAATAAATTCGCAACACGAGCGCCGGCGTGTCACCGCGCACCGTTCCCAAAGCGGTCCTCATCGGGTATTCATAGGGGAGCATCCATCGCAACTAGGACCTTCGAGCAATGACAACCTGGTTCCCCATCGCTGTCACTTTCGTCGTCGCCGGCCTGATCGTCGGCGTGATGTGCACGATCAACATGTTGATCGGGCCCAAGCGCCCCAACCCGATCAAGAGCGAGGCGTTCGAATGCGGCAATCCGCCGAGCGGTTCCGCCTGGGGGCGCTTCTCGGTCCGCTTCTACCTGACCGCGATTCTTTTTTTGCTCTTCGATGTGGAAGTAATTTTTCTATATCCGTGGGCGGTCAATCTCAGGATGCTCGGGATGTTCGGGTTTGTCGAAGCGCTGATCTTCATCTCGATTCTGGTGGTCGGATTAGTTTACGCGTGGGGACGGGGCGCGCTCGACTGGACCTGATTGGATCGCTGGATTGATATTCGCGATTAAGCTGGGAAAAACTCCTCGATGCTGATCGAAAAATTGAACGACCGCTTCGGCGCGGCGATCCTGAAAACAGAAACCGCCAACGGCGACGAATCGATCACGATCGCGCGCGGCACCGCGCTCGAGATTTTTAAATCGTTGCGCGATGAGTCGGGCTTCGAATTCAACGTCCTGGTCGATTTGACTGCCGTCGATTGGCTCGAACGCAAGCCGCGCTTCGACGTTATCTATCACCTGAATTCGCTGACGCTCGTTCACCGGCTGCGCGTGAAAATCGCCGTCGAGTATCCCCAGCCGTGGGCCTTTAGCGCGACGCCGCTCTGGAAGTCGGCGGACTGGCTCGAGCGCGAATGCTTCGACATGTTCGGCATCGTTTTCAAGGGCCATCCCGATCTGCGCCGCATCCTGCTGTACGACACGTTCGAAGGACATCCGCTGCGCAAGGATTATCCCTACAACAAGCGCCAGCCGATCGTGCCTGAAATCGACCCGATCGCGAATCCACTTCGCTCTTCGCGTTAGGCGCGCCACAAAAAGAAATGTCACTACCAGCACGTTGGAAAGACAAGCTCACGACCGCCGACCCGGCTGACGAGATCATGGAACTGCAGATGGGCCCGTCGCATCCTGCATCGCACGGCACCATCAAGTTTAATTTGAAACTCGACGGCGAACGCATCATCGATTGCGACGTCGAGGTCGGCTACCTGCATCGCGCGTTCGAGAAAATGTGCGAGCAGGGCACCTGGACGCAATGCTTTCCATACACCGACCGCCTGAACTACGCCTCGCCGTGCATCAATAACGTCGGCTTCGCGCTCGCGGTCGAGCGCCTGCTCGGTCTCGAAACCACCGAGCGATGCAAATACGTGCGCCTCATCATGAGCGAAGTCGCGCGCATCGCGGATCACCTGACTTGTCTCGGCATGGCGTCGAGCGAAGTCGGCGCGACCACCGTCGCCTTTTACATGCTCGAGGCTCGCGAATTTCTCTACGACTTGATCGAAGCCGTCACGGGCGCGCGCCTTACCGTCACGTGGTGCCGCGTCGGCGGCATGACGCACGATCTACCGCCCGACTTCGATGAACGACTCGCCGCTTCTTTCAAACGGCTCGATTCAGTTTTGTCTGATTGCGATCAGTTGCTCAGCCGCAACCGCGTCTTCATCGATCGGATGGCGGGCATCGGCATCATGTCGAAGGAAGATGCGATTTCCTACGGCGTGACCGGTCCGCTGCTGCGCGCCACCGGCGTCGCTTACGATGTCCGCAAGGCGACTCCGTACCTGGTGTACGATCGCTTCGAGTTCGACATCCCGACCGGTGAGCGCGGCGACAATTACGATCGCTTCAAGATGCGGTTTGACGAGATGTATCAGTCGAAACGGATCATCGAGCAGGCGATCAAATCGATTCCCGAAGGACCGGTCTCGATCACCGATCCCAAAGTCGTGCTGCCGCCAAAGGAAAAAGTTTACAACTCGATCGAAGGCCTGATGAACCATTTCAAGCTCATCATGGAAGGCATCAAGGTGCCGGCCGGCGAGGTTTATCAAGCGGTCGAAGGCGCCAATGGCGAGCTCGGATTTTACGTGGTGAGCGACGGCAGCGGGCGTCCGTACCGGGTGCGGGTGCGGCCGCCGTGCTTTTTCGGCATGGGCGCGCTCAACAAGATGCTGATAGGGCACATGATTCCCGACATCATCACGACCTTTGGCATGATCAACATGATCGGCGGGGAGTGCGACCGCTAAAGCACGAAGCATTCGATTGCGACTGGAGCGAAGTGAAATGACGCTATTCCGGTATGGCGCGAGTTGCTAAGCATCCATCTTTCGTAACAGGCCGTAGGCCGCATCCTTTCACCTCGGGAAGCCCGAAACCTGCGTGAGGTTTCGGATATTCTCCGATCGCCTTCTTGACCCCTTTGCGGCGCTCGCCTCCGCCGTTATCATCGAATCAAACGTCGGGGCCCGGCTCCGACCTTCCACGATGTCCGCCGCCGAAGCTATCGCGCCGTTCAACCCGCATCCACGCCGCATCCTGATCGTCTTGCACGGCGCGATCGGCGATGTGCTGCGCGCATTGCCGCTGCTCGGTCGCATCCGCGCCGCATGGCCCGACGCGCACATCGCTTGGTCCGTCGAGCCCAAGTCGCAGCCGATTCTCGAGCATCATCCGTGGCTCGACGAGTTGATCGTTTACGATCGCTCCCGCGCGCCGTTGAGTTTTCTTCCCTTTCTGAAACGGGTGCGCGCCGGCCGCTTCGACCTGGTGCTCGATTTGCAGCGCCACTTGAAGAGCGGCATCACGTCGATCGTGTCGGGCGCCGGCGAGCGCTACGGCTTCGATGCGTCCAACGCCAAGGAATACAATCATCTCTTTTCGAATCATCACGTCGCCGCGCAGCCCAACATGCGGCTCAAACTCCTTCAGTATCAGGCCTTTGGCGACGCGCTGAATCTTCCCGCCGCGCCGATCAAGTTCGGCCTAACGCTCACCGACGACGAACGCGATCGCGCGCGCGCGATGCTCCGCGACGCGCCGCGTCCGTTGCTCGGCGTGATCCTTGGCTCGTCGTGGCCGAGCCGGCTGTATTTTCCCGAATCGACCGCCGCAGTCATCCGCGATCTCGCGCGTCCGGCGAACGGCGCGCCGCCGCTATTTCCGGTCTTGCTCGGCGGCCCCGGCGAAAAGAGTATCGCTGCCGACGTGATGCGCCATCTCGACGGCGCGCGCGCGCTCGATCTCGCCGGCCGTACCACGCTCCGCGATCTGATCGCGATCTTTCAGGAATGCAGCGCCGCCTTCGGCCCCGACTCCGGCCCGATGCATATCGCGGCGGCCGTGGGATGTCCCGTCGTTTCGCTATGGGGCAGCACTGCTGCGGAACGCTCGGCCCCGTGGGGCTTCGACGATCTGACGATCAGCGGCGAGATCCCATGCCATCCCTGCTACCTGCGTCAATGTCCGATCGGACGCGAATGCATGCGGCGAATTTCTCCAGCGCAAGTCAGCGCGATGGTCCGGCGCGCGCTCGCGCATCCGCGGGTGTGCGCATGAAGCTCGGGATGTCCGGCCTCGAGGGCGTGCGCGTTTCGCGCGGCGGTTGGCGATTTGTCTGGCTCGATTACGATGCGCGATTTTCGGAGGAGATGCGCGAGCAGTTCATCGACAACGCATTCGCCGCAATCGACGGCACCTTGAGCCGGCGGATTCGCCGCTCGCGCCATGCGGAAACCTGGCTGCAGCGAATTCCGGGCGGTCCCAGCGTCTATTATAAATTGCTCGATCCCGTGCACGGCTTGAACGGTCTGTGGCGATCGTTTCGGCACAGCCGCGCGGCGCACGTCGCCGCGATCTCGAAGCGCTTGCGCGACGACGGTTTCGATTCCGCCGAAGTGCTGCTCATCGGCGCGGAGGAAGCAGTCGGCAACGGACGCGAAATCGTCGCCACCGAACGTATCGACGGCATGATGCTTCCGCGCCACCTCCGCGTTACGCGCGAGCATCTTGGGCGCAAGCGTGCGATCCTGCGCGCACTCGGCGGTGAAATTGCCCGACTTCATCGCGCCGGATATATTCACGGCGATTTGACGCCCTACAATATTTTCGTCACCGCCTTCGATCCGCCGCGCTTCACGTTTATCGATCACGAGCGTACGCGCCGTACCTGGCGTGCGCATTTTGAGCGGCCGCGCTTACGCAATCTAGTGCAACTCGGCCATTTCAGTTTGAAGGGGCTGAGCAACACCGATCGGATGCGCGTCTGGTGCGGATACCGCGCGGCGGTACCTTCGATGCGTCGTTCTGGCAAGCTGCGCCGGCTTATCTCGATGATCGAAGTTCGCGTCGCGCGCGATCGGATGCGCGCAAAAGGCGTCGGTCCCATCGACGCGGAACAGCATCAATCGAATCATGAACAAGTTGCGATCGCGGCGTCCACCGCGCAGGCGAGAAAGTGCTGATGGAGTCGCCAGCAACCACCATCTCCGTCGTGATTCCGGTTTTCAACGAAGCCGCGACGATATCCGCCGTCATCGATCGCGTGCTGCGATGCGGCTTCGAGGCTGAAGTGATCGTCGTGGACGACGCCTCGACCGATGGCACGCGCGACATCCTCGCACAGGTGAGCGATCCGCGCGTGAAGTGCTTCTATCACGCAAGCAATCGCGGCAAGGGCGCAGCGCTACGGCTGGGCTTCGCGGCGGCCAGCAATCCCTACGTGTTCGTGCAGGATGCCGACCTCGAATACGATCCAAGGGATTACGCCACGATGATCGCGCCGATGCTCGACGGCCGCGCGGACATGGTTTACGGCTCGCGCTTCCTCGGCGGGCCTCATCGCGTAATGTTTTTCTGGCACTACGTCGCCAACCGCGCCGTGACCCTGCTCTCCGACATGATCAGCGATCTCAATCTCACCGACATGGAAACCGGCATGAAGGCGTTCGTGCGCGAGAAGTTGCTGCGGCTCAAGCTCTCGGCCGATCGCTTCACATTCGAGCCTGAAATTACCGCCAAGGCGGCGCGCGCGCGCTGGCGCATCTACGAAGTGCCGATCTCGTACTCGGGCCGCACTTACGAAGAAGGCAAGAAAATCGGATTGCGCGACGCGTTCGCCGCGGTCGCTGCGATTCTCTACTACCGGTTTTTCGACTGATCCGGGCGTGATAAAGCTCAACCATGCAAAGCGCGTCGCCTGAACTGGAATCGAGCACGATGGCTCTGGAAGCCAACGACGACGCCTCGCGAAGGCTTAGTATCGTTGGCGTCGATCCTGAACCCGGATTTTCAGGCGGCGAGACGCAGGTGCTCGCATTGACGCTTGCGCTCAATGCCGCCGGTCATCGCGCTGAACTGATCTGCGATCCCGCCGGACGACTCTTCGAACGCGCTTTGGCGGCGGGTATCAGATGCCATCCGCTGCGCATCCGCAACGCGATCGATCTTGCCGCGGCGATGCGCCTCCGCACGATCCTTCGGCGCGAGCACTTCGACGTTGTTCACTTTCACACTTCGCGCGCGCATTCGATGGCGCCGTTCGTGCGCGATTGCGCTTCCGCCACCGTCGTCACTCGCCGCATGGATTACCGACCCAATCGTCTCTTCGCCCCGTTCCTTTTCAATCGCAGCGTCGATCGCGTGATTGCGATTTCTGCTGGTGTCGCCGATTCGCTCGAGGCCGCGGGCGTCGATCGCAACCGCATCGCAACTATTCATAGCGGCGTGGATTGCGACCGTTTTTGCCCGCCAAGCATCATGCAGCGCGACCAGGCGCGCTCATCGCTCGGCCTCGGGCGCGACGAAATCGCCGTGGTCGCGATCGGCTCGCTCGAGGCGCGCAAAGGCCATCGCTATCTGCTCGAAGCCGCCGCATCGCTCGCGCGCACCGCGTCGAAGCACGCGCCAGCCATTCGTTATTTCATCGCTGGCGATGGCTCGATTCGCCGCGAAATCGAGAATCAGATCGCTCAACTCGGATGCCCGAAAGGCATCACGATGCTCGGACGAATCGATGACCCGCTTACGCTTTTGTGGGCGTCCGACATTTTCATGATGCCTTCATTGAAAGAAGGACTCGGCGTCGCGGCACTCGAAGCGATGAGCTGTGGACTGCCCACAATCGCAAGCGCCGTCGGCGGTCTCGCCGAGTTGGTCGAGCATGATCGCACTGGCGTCCAGGTCGAGCCCGCGCACTCTGATCAACTTGCGTCGGCGATCGCGCGGCTTGCGGCTTCACCCGAGCTTCGCACTCGCATGGGCGCCGCCGCCAGAATCCGTGTGGAACAAAACTACTCGATGGCCGCGATGGCCGCGCGAACGCTCGCGCTCTATCGCGCTTGCCTGAATCAGCCGCGAGGTGAAAAAAAGGTTTGAGCCAGATGAAAAGCATGACCGGCTTCGGCCGCGCATCGGTCGAGCACGACGGCACCCGCGTGATTGCCGAAGTGCGCGCGCTCAATCAGCGCTTCTTCGAACTCAAGCTCGCGGTACCGCGCGGATGGGGCGAGCACGAAGCCGAGATTCGAAAACTGGTGCAGGCCGTCGTCGCGCGCGGACGCGTCGAGGTGTTCATCAAGTCGGTCGCGCTGAAACCGCCGCCGGTCCGACTCGAAGTGAACGACAAACTCGCGACGCTGTACATCAACGAACTCCGCCGGATGGGCAAACGCCTCCACCTCGATGGCGATCCCGCGCTCGACACGATCCTCAATCGCCCCGAAATTTTTCACGTCGTCGAAGAGGAAGCCGATTCTGCTTCAGCCGCGACGCTCGGTTTCAAGGCGTTGAAGGGTGCTCTGAAGGAACTCGACTTGGAGCGAATCCGCGAGGGCAAGAGCCTTCAGCGCGATTTTGCCGCGCGCGTGGCGCATATCGAGGCGGCGTTGCCGAAGATTGAACGCCTTGCGGAGCAGAGCCGCGCCGAGATCATGGAGAACTTTCAGAAACGAATCCGCGAGTTGCTCAATGAACTGCCGGTCAATGAGAAGAGACTCTATGAGGAAGCGTCGTCCGCCTCGCAGCACGGCGACATCAGCGAGGAGATCACGCGACTGCGCACTCATCTCGACGGCTTGAAGGCGCTGCTGAAGCGCTCGGGTCAGGTCGGCAAATCGATCGAGTTTTTGCTGCAGGAGATTAATCGCGAGGTGAACACGATGGGGTCGAAATCGCAGAACGCGGCCTTATCTCAAGTAACGGTTGAAGTTAAGGCCGAGGCCGAAAAAATGCGCGAACAGGTGCAGAACGTCGAGTGAGCGTAGTATAAATCGATATTTGCAATATCTCCCGGGCTTCTCCTATAGTGTCTGAACCAGTGGACCTGTCGCCACCCAGACGCGGCATTATTTTTATACTCTCGGCGCCCTCGGGCGCCGGCAAGACGACAATCTCGCGTGCAGCCCTCAAAGCTATCGCGGGTCTCGCGGCATCGGTTTCGCTCACCACGCGCAAACCGCGCGACGGCGAAACAGAAGGAATCGATTATCGCTTCGTGAGCGAGGACGAATTCAAACGCAGCCTGAGCCTCGGCGATCTCGCCGAATGGGCGCGTGTGTTCGAATCGTCTTACGGCACTCCGCGCGCGCCGATCGAAGATGCCGTCGCCGCCGGCCGCGACATCCTGCTCGATATCGACATCCAGGGCGCGCGCCAGATTCGCGACAAGTATCGCGCCGACGCCGTTGCCATCTTCGTCTTACCGCCGAGCTTCATCGAACTCGAAGGACGACTTCGCCGCCGCGCGACCGAGGACGAATCGAAAATTCAGCATCGACTCGAGCGCGCCCGCGAAGAAGCGAAGGCCTTCCCTGAGTACGACTATCTGATCATCAACGACGACGTGAGCGATTCGATCGCGCGCCTCGAAGCGATCGTCAATGCCGAACGCCTCAAAGTCAGTCGCCTGCGCAATCATTTCGCGCCGTGGAAGAACTAGCCCAAACCACCAGCCCCGCGCAGCCGGGAAACCAGCTAGATGACCTGCTGGCGCGGGTCCAATCCTACAATCCCCAAGCCGACCTCGAACTCATTCGCCGCGCCTACGACTATTCCGCGCGGATGCACGTCGATCAGAAGCGCGAATCCGGCGAGCCTTACGTCATCCATCCGCTGAACGTCGCGCTGATCATCACCCGGCTCAAACTCGACGTTCCCTCGATCGTCACCGGCCTGCTGCACGACGTCGTCGAGGATACGCACGCTTCGCTCGCCGAAGTGCAGTCGCAGTTCGGCGCCGAGGTTTCGCAACTCGTCGATGGCGTCACCAAGGTTTCGAAGATCACGTTTCAGAGCCGCGAGGAGAAGCAGGCCGAAAATTTCCGCAAGATGATCATCGCGATGGCGCACGATATCCGCGTCGTCCTGATCAAGCTCGCCGATCGATTGCACAACATGCGCACGCTCGATCATCTCGCTCCCGAGCGCCAGCAGGAAATCGCGCGCGAGACGATGGAAATCTACGCGCCGATCGCTCATCGCCTCGGCATCTACTGGCTCAAATCCGAGCTCGAGGATTTGTCGTTCCGCTACCTCAACTCGTCGGCCTACGGCACGCTCAAAGCGTTTGTCGCCAAGCGCCGCGACGAACGCGCCGAATATATCGCCAACGTGATCGAGATTCTCTCGCGCCGCCTGCTCGAAAGCGGCGTCAAGGCCGAAGTCACCGGCCGCCCCAAGCATTTCTTTTCGATTCATTCGAAGATGCAGGAGCTGGGGCTGAGCTTCGAAGAAATCTACGACCTCGTCGCGTTTCGCATAATCGTCGATACCGTGCGCGAATGTTACGAGGCGCTCGGCGTCGTGCACGCCAACTGGAAACCGGTGCCCGGCCGCTTCAAGGATTACATCGCGCTGCCCAAGGGCAACATGTACCAGTCGCTGCACACCACCGTGATTGGTCCGCGCGGCCAGCGGATGGAAGTGCAGATTCGCACGCGCGAGATGCACAAAGTTGCGGAGGAGGGTATCGCCGCCCACTGGACCTACAAGGAAGGCAGCTCGAAAGAAATCCGCGAGACCGAGCGCTTCGCATGGCTGCGTCGCCTGATCGAGTGGCAGCAGAATCTCAAGGACCCGCAGGAATTTCTCTCGACCATCAAGGACGATTTATTTCCCGAGGAGGTTTTCGTCTTCACGCCCAAGGGCGACGTTTTCGATTTTCCGCAGGATGCGACCGTGATCGATTTCGCGTATCGCATCCATTCGCAGGTCGGCAATCATCTCGCCGGCGCGCGCGTCAACGGCCGGATGGTCCCGCTGCGCTACAGACTGCGTTCCGGCGACACGGTTGAAGTAATCACCAGCGAAAAGCAGGTGCCCGGCAAGGATTGGACGAACTTCGTCGTCACTGCCCGCGCCAAATCCCGCATCCGGCAATGGCTCCGGCAGCAACAGGCCGAGCGCTCGCGCGAACTCGGAATCTCGCTGCTCGATCGCGAACTCGAGCCGCTCAAGTTGAGCGTCGCGCAACTTCGTTCGAGCAAGCGCCTCGACGCGGTGCTCAAGGATTTTTCACATCGCGACGCCGATAGCCTGCTCGCCGCGGTCGGCTACGGAATCGTCACTTCGACGCAGCTTCTGAATCGCATCCTCACGCCCGACGAACTGAAGCTCTACCGCCCTGAAAAATCGCCGATACCGCTTGGGCCCGCGCAGCGCGAACGCGCCGCCAAGGAGGCGCGCAAATCCGCCAGCGGCGCGGTCGTCGTCTCGGGAGTCGGCGATATGCTGGTGCGATTCGCGCGATGCTGCAATCCGCTGCCGGGCGAGGCGATCACCGGGTTCATTACTCGCGGCCGCGGCGTCACGGTCCATGTCGCGGGATGCCCCCACGCGCTCAACACCGATCCGCAGCGCCGCGTGCCGGTAGTGTGGAAGGACGGCGAGGAAGCGCCGCGCGCGATTCGGCTCGAGGTGCTATGCGCCGATCAGCCCGGCTTGCTCGCCGCGATGACCAAGGCGATCGCATCGGCCGGCGTCAATATCTCGACCGCCGAGGTGAAAACCAAGGGCGCCGACGGCCGCGCGCTTTCGGTGTTCGAAGTGAGCGTCACCAGCGCGCGCCAACTGAACAACCTGATGAACTCGATCGGCGCGATCGACGGCGTGATGCGCGTGTCGCGCCTCGGCCAACGCATCAGTAGCAACTCCCGCTTGTGACGGGCATTGGCGGTCGCTGATTTTTTCCTCGTTCTGTCTTCCCCGATGTACCAGCTTGGATCACTTGAAGCGTCTCTTGAGCGGGGCCGGGAGTCGCGGCGATCGTAGCGAGCGCTGGCGTGGTGGTCGGCGCTACCGCGGCGGGCTCGACCCGGCGGGGTTGGTACCGATAATCTCATTTTGATCTTCTCGACGTACAGTCATGAAAAATCCAGTTCACACCAAATCCGCGCCGGCTGCGATTGGACCGTACTCGCAGGCGATCGAAATTCACGGAACCGTTTACTGCTCGGGCCAGATTGGACTCGATCCCGAGACGGGCGCGCTCGTCTCGGGCGGAATCGAAATCGAGACTCGTCGCGTGCTGCAAAACCTGGGCGCGGTGCTCGAGGCCGCGGGCCTGGATTTTAGCGACGTCGTCAAGACCACAATTTTTCTCGCCGATCTCGCCGACTTCGAAACCGTGAATCGCATCTATGGCGAGCACTTCGATCCGCCGTATCCCGCGCGCTCGACCGTGCAGGTCGCGCGACTCCCACGCAACGCCCGCGTCGAGATCGACGCCATCGCGCTCCGCCGCTCGATCTTATAAAGCAGCCCCGGCGTATCCCGCTCTTTTCTTATTCCGTCGCCCACTCCTTCAGTCCCTCGCCCGCTTCTTTGCGGGAGAGGAAGCCGAAGCGCGTTAACGATGAGGCAGGTGAGGGTGCAGGAGTCGCTGACAGCGCACCACTCAACGCAGACTCAAAATCGATAACCCCGCGTCATCCAGATATCGCCCCGTCGGATCGAGCTTCCGCGCAGATCTCAACAAGCGCCGCAGATTCTCGCGCCGCTTCGATTCCGGCACCGGTCCGTCATACAGGCGCGCCTTATCGAGGTCCAGAATAATCGCACCGAACCGCTCGCCCGCCGTCGTCACCAGCAGATTGTGCAGATTCAAATCCGCATGATACAGGCCGCCGCGATGCATCGTATCGATCGCGCTGCGCACGCGACGCAATACGTGCTCGCGCACCGTCGCGTCGTCATCGGTGCGCAAGAATTCCCAGAGCGTCATCCCCGCCACGGCGCGCGTCAGAAAAAATCCGCGATACAGCGCCGGCCCGATCCACTCGACCATCGCGCCCATCGGCTCGGCGACTTCAATCCCGCGAGTCATCGCCGCGACGGTAATCGCCAATTCCTGAAGCGGCCGCGGATTCGTCCCGAGGTACACGTCATCGAGAATCGACGCGATCATGCCGCCGCGCCGCGCTCGCCGCGCGAACAATTCCACTCCGTTTGCGATACTCAGTCGAAACGCGCTCTGCCGATTTCCGGCGCCCGCTTCATCCCTGGTTTTCAGCGCGGCCAACTCCTGCACGATCGTCGCCGCATGCGCCGCGAGATCGCGATGAAGCACCAACTCGCGGCGTCCGATCTCGAAGCGCGAGAACTTCGGATCGGATACCCAGCGCATTTGCGATGCCGCTCTCACGTTTGACCCGACTGGCTCACGCGCGGCTGGCCGAGGCTTGAAGGTCGCCGCTTTCAGCAATCGCGCTGCGCTTACTCCACCAGAGCGTGAACAGAGCCGCGAGCGCCAGCAGCGACGATACGAAATGCGCGAAGTAAAACATCGCGACCCGATTCAGGCGACTGCCCGGCGCGAGATTCAGCAGCACCGACAGCGCGAACAGTATCGACGCCGTGAGGTTCATCTCTTCGTTCTCGTCTCGATCGATCCATAACGCCGACACGAGCGCCATGTACGGCAGCAGCATCGCCGCGTAATAGCTTTTCCAAGATACGGGCGCGAGCGACGGCATCACGCAAAACATACCGCAGAGCGCGAGCCGCGATCCGCCGCGACGCTGGCTCCGCCAGTCCCAAATCAACACCGCGATCACCATGATCAGTTCGAATCCCATCCCAGCCATCATCGGCAACGGCGATGCTTCCGCATCGATGCTGCCCGCGCGGCTCATCATGCGCGCGGCCGCCGACACCGCCGATTGATTCGTGATCATCGTGCGGTACCGGCCGGTCATCGACGCGACCGCGGTTAGGTACGCGCTCGTCTGATCGATCAATCCATGCGGACCGAACACGACGACCGGCAGAATCAGCAGCACAATTCCCGCGACGATCGACCATCCGATCGCGCCGAAGCGCCGCAATATCGCCAGATGCAACGCGGCGAGAATCGCGAACGGTTTGATCAGGATTGCGGTGGCCAGCATCAGGCCCGCTCGCGCATTCCGATCTTCTTCGGCATAAACGATCGCCCAAGTGATCAGCGCCAGCGTCGGCAGATTGATTTGGCCGTGCTCGAAATTATTGCCGACAAAGCGAAACGCGAGCAGCACCGGTAGCACGATCAGCGGCGCCGGTAGTTGGCGCTCGCGGCCAAACAAAATCACGCCCGCGCCGAGTACGAACTGGACCAGCGCGAACGCGTTGATGACGAAAAAAAAGAACTGCGCCAGATGCCGCGGCATCGCCGCCAGCGGCGCGAATCCGATCGCGAAAATTGGCGCGTAGATGAATCGATCGTCGTCGGTCGGCGGGTAGATCGCGAGGCCCTGCAGTACGCGATGCCCCGCGCGATAGTACACATTGAAGTCGCCCTGATTCCTGAATGTCGCCGAGATGCCGAGCCCGACGATGTACGCCGCCATCGCGAGCCACGCGAGTTGCCGCGCGCGCCTGGCATCGATCTTCAGCATCGCGCGCCTTTCGGCGGCTCGGCGCGGCGCTCGATCACGCGATCGGCTTGGCTTCCTCGATCAGCATGATCGGGATATCGTCGCGCACCGCATACTCGAGTTTGCACGCGTTGCAGATCAGCCCGTCCTGCTTGTCCGTCAGATGCAAGTCGCCCTTGCACTTGGGGCACGCCAGGACGTCGAGCAATTCCTGACTGAGCGCCATCCGCAAAATCCTCCGTCGAAAAACTTCTATGACTGCGCCGCAGACGTTTGAAGCTCGCGCCCCACGATCAATTCGTCGAGCGCGGCAGCCTCAGCCGGCGCCATCTCAATTTCAAGCCTCAAAGCGTATAGCGAATTGCGCGTAAACGGAAACCGCTCGAGCTTGACCAAATCCTTTTCGGTCGTCACGACGATATCGCCTTCGCCGAGCGCGTTCACGATCGCCCGCCAATCGCTCGCGCTGTACGCGTGATGGTCCGGATACTCGAGCACGCCGATCAAATCCGCTTCGAGCGCTCGCAGCATCGCGTAGAATCCGCTCGGGTCGGCGAGTCCGCTCACCGCCAGCACCCGCGCCCCGACCAGCGCGATCGGAATCTCGCGCCACGCGCCGTGCTCGATCGCCACCAGCGCGCGCGCCCGTATCGTGGCATGCAGCACGGTCAGCGCGCGAATCCTCTCCATCTGCGATTTGCTGAGCGCCGATTCTCCGCCGCCCGCATCGATCAGCACGATCGCGTCGGCGCGATCGATCGCTCCAAGCGGCTCGCGCATCGGCCCCGCCGGCAGCATCCAGCCATTTCCCAGCCCGCGCGCGCTGTTGATCAGCACCAAATCCACGTCGCGCTCGAGCCGGAGATGCTGAAACGCATCGTCGAGTATCACCGCGTCGAGTGGACCGCGACGCATCAGCAACTCGATCCCGTCGAGTCGCCGCCGCGCTACCGCGATCGGTCCACTGAACGATTTCGCCATCATCGCCGGTTCGTCGCCAGCCTCTTCCGCCGTGACCAGCAGCTCGCCACGGTCCGCGATCAGCGTCGCCGCCGCGCCGCCGCGCCGCCGGCTGTAACCCCGGCTCACGATTCCAACTTTGAGCCCGCGACTCTGCAGCCGCGACGCGAGGAAAATCGTGAACGGCGTCTTGCCATTGCCGCCCACGGTCAGATTGCCGACGCTGATCGTCTTCACGCCCGCCGCGCGCTTCATCATCTGCCAGTAGAGCCGCCGTGCACTCACGCCGAGCCGAAAAATTCCCGACGCGCCCGCCAGCGGAATCCATCGCGCGACATCCGCGAGCGAAAGATGCGATTGCCAGAGCCGTTCGATTCGCGGACGTCCCGCCGTTGGCTCACTCCCGCGCATGCTCAGTCGGCATCGATCAGCGATCGGATCTGCCTGAGCGCGAGGCGCGCGCCGCCGCTCCGATGCCGCGTTGCTTCAGCCGCGTTGCGCCCCGCGCGATGCCGCGCGTCTTCGTCCTCGAGCCACTTCGCGCATGCTGCCGCGAGGTCGCGCGCATTCGCGACGATTCGCGCGCCGCCGCCGCGCACCATCGACGTGAGCAATTCCTTCTGATTGTCGTGATATGGCCCCACCAGCACCGGCACGCCCGCACTGGCCGGTTCGATCGGACTCTGTCCGCCGCGACCCGGCGCGAGGCTGCCGCCCACGAACGCGATCGCCGCGCGCCGATAGAAGCCGCGCAATTCTCCCATCGTGTCGATCAGCAGGATGTCCGCGGCGCCCGCCGCGCGCTCCGGACTCAACTCCGTCGCCCGCACGTAGTCGAGCGAGCTCGCGCGCAGCACTTTTTCGGCGTCGCCGATCCGATCGAGATGACGCGGCGCGATCGCCAGCGCCAGACCCGGAAATCGTTTGCGCAATTCGCGATACGCTCCGACCACCACCGCCTCTTCGCCCGGCGCCGTCGATCCCGCGACCAGGATTTCCCGCTCTTTTGCGAACGCCTCCAACTCCGCGCGCAGCGGCGCGTTCGCCGCCTCCGCGGCGTCATCGATCTTCGTATTGCCGATCACCACGACCCGCGTGTGCGTATCGAACGACATGTAGCGCCGCGCGTCCTCCCGCGACTGCGCCAGGATCGTGCTGCAGCAATCGAGCGCCGTCTTGAACAGTTTCCGCACCGGCCGATAGCGCCTGAGCGATCGCTCCGACATCCGCCCGTTGACGATCGCGATTTTCGCGCCGAACCGCACCGACTCGAAAAAATAGTTCGGCCACAGTTCCCCTTCCGCGATCAGCACCAGCGTCGGATGCACTCCGAGTAAGAACGATCGCACCGCGCGCCGCGCATCGAGCGGCGCCATCATCCACGCCGCCGCGTCCGGAATCCTTTGCCGCGCCGCATCGCGTCCCGCCGTCGTCATCGTCGTCACCACGATCACCGCGCCCGGATAAAGTTCCAGCAACGAGTTGGCGATACCGCGAATCGCCTCGACCTCGCCCACCGACGCCGCATGAATCCAGATTCTCGGCGCGCCCGCACTTTCCGGAAAATCGCCGTGCCCCAGCCGCTCGCGCAGGTCCCCCAGCCGGCTCGGATGAGCCGCCACCAGCGCCACCGGCAACGCCGCATACCAGAGCATGTTGTAGATTTCTCTCAGCACGAAAACTTTCCCGCCCCCATTTCGTGCCCGGCGAGCGCGCTAGTTCGCGACCGCGGCGCTGGCCGCCAAATCCTCCGGCGACATGAATTGCAAATCGTATAGCTTGCGATACTCCTGCCCGCGCGCGAACAGCTCGTCGTGCGTTCCTTCCTCGACGATTCGCCCGTGCACGATCACCACGATTCGATCCGCGCGCCGCACCGTCGACAGCCGATGCGCGATTACCAGCGTCGTGCGATTTTCCATCAGATGCTCGAGCGCTTCCTGCACCGATCGCTCGGCCTCCGAGTCGAGCGAGGAGGTCGCCTCGTCGAGAATCAGTATCGGCGGATCTTTCAGCAGCGCCCGCGCGATCGCAATCCGCTGCCGCTCGCCGCCCGAGAGCCGCACGCCCAGCTCGCCCACCATCGTCTCGTAACCGTCGGGCAGCCGCGAAATAAAATCGTGCGCGTTGGCCAGTTTCGCCGCCGCGATCACGCGCTCGACTTTCTTGTCCGCGCTGCCGTACGCGATATTGGCGCGAATCGTATCGTTGAACAGAAACGTATGCTGCGTCACCAGCCCGATCTCCGACCGCAGCGACATCAGTTTCAGTTTGCGCAGATCGATTCCATCGATCGTCACGCGCCCTTTCTGCACGTCGTAAAAGCGCGGAATCAAATCCGCCAGCGTCGATTTGCCGCCGCCGCTCATCCCCACCAGCGCGATCACCCGCCCCGTGCCGATCTCCAGGTTGATGTCGCGCAGCACCCATTCGTCGCCGTAGCGGAAGCTCACATTTTCGAACGCCACGCGATGCGTTCCCGCCGGCAACTCGATTCCTGCCGGGTCGTCCGGCACCTCGGTCGGATGGTCCATCATCTCGAACACGCGCTCCGCCGCCGCCATCCCTTGCTGTATCGTGTTGTTGGTCTTGCTCAGACTTTTGAACGGTTTGTACACCAGGATCATCGTCGTGAAAAAACCCGCGAACTGCCCGAGCGTCCGCGCCCCGGATTGCAGCGATCCGACCGCCCACCACACCACGATCACCACCGCGATTGCGCCCAGCGCCTCGATCATCGGTCCCGTCAGCGCCTTGATCAGGCTCACGCCCATGTTGATCCGGAACAGGCGCTTCAGTTCTTTTTTGAAGCGCGCGCGCTCGTAATCTTCCATCACGAACGCCTTGACCACGCGATTGCCCTGGAAGGTCTCGTGCAGCAGCGCGTTCAAACCGCCAAGCTGCTTCTGCGCGTTCTTGGTGTCCTTGCGGACTTTTTTCGAAAGCCCGACGATCGGCAGCACGACGATCGGAAAGCCGATAAACGCAACGATCGCGAGCCGCCAATCGAGCAAAAACGCCGTCGCCAGCAGCGCGATCAGCGACATCCCGTCCGCGAAAATCGAGAACACGCCGTTGCTCAGGCTCTGCACCACCACGTTCACGTCGTTGATCACGCGCGAGACCATCACCCCGGTCGGCGTGCGATTGAAGAAGCTCAGCGACTGGCGCTGCAGGCTCTCGTTCAGATCGTTGCGGATGTCCATCGTGATTTTCTGCGCGATGTAAGCAGTCAAGTAGTCGTCGGCAAAATTCGCCGCCGCGCGCATCAGGAACAGTCCGCCGAGCCCGATCGATAGTTCGCGCAACTTGATGGCCGCGGCCGGATCGATCGTGCGCGCGCCCCGAAGATTCGTGACCAGGTCCACCACCAGCTTCATGATGAACGGGATACCCGCGCTGGCGGCCGCCAGCAGGCCAATCGCAATCCCCAGCAACAGCGCGTACGGAACAAGATAGCGGCGCAGATATCCAAACAGACGCCACTGCAACGACGAAAGCAATTTCATTCGATCATCCCCAGCGCCATCCATGCGACGCGACTCGCGGCGCCCGGCAGTCCAAGTTTTTCGCGCAGCGATTTGAGCGATTTGATCGTCTCCGCGCGAATCGTGTCGCTCAGGATCGATTCCGCCGCCCGCACGATATTCGTCGCGGTTACCTCGCGCTGGATCAACTCGGGCACGATCTTTCGCCCGGCAAGAATGTTCGGCATCCCGATAAAATCGACGCCGGTGATCAACATCCTGCCCAGCACATACGTCAGCGCCGACACCTTATAGACGATAACTTCCGGGCATCCCAGCAGCGCCGTCTCCAGCGTCGCCGTCCCCGACGCCACGATCGCCATCTCGCTCACGCCGACAATACTATACGTATCGCCCTCGACTATCCGTATCCCGTCGAGCTTCGTGCGCCCGACTTCCTCGAGTTCGCTGGGAGTCAGCGTCGGCGCGAGCGCGATCACCGGCTCGAGTCCATGATCGCGCGCGAGCACGCGCGCCGCTTCGATCATCGGCCGCAAGAGATACTTCACCTCGGCGCGCCGGCTGCCCGGCAGCAGCGCGAGAATCCGCGTCCCGGGCGAAAATCCGTGGCGCTTCAGCACCTCGGCGCGATTCGCCGGCGGACTCACGCGATCGAGCAGTGGATGCCCCACGAAGGAAACCCGCTCGCCCGCGCGATGATAAAGTTCGGCCTCGAACGGCAGCACCACCGCCAGCCGGTCCGCGCGCTCGACCAGCTTGTCGACTCGGCCGCGCCGCCAGGCCCACACCTGCGGCGTGATGTAATAAAGCACGGGCACGCCCGCGCGCTTGGCCGTGCCCGACAGGATCAGATTGAATTCCGCGTAGTCGATCAGGATCAGCAGGTCCGGCTTCTCGCGCCGCAGCACGCGCCGGAGCTCTCGAAATGCGGCAACGGTGCGTCCGATCGTCGCCGCCAGTTCCGACAGTCCCAGCCCATGAATACTTTCCATCTCGACGATCGCGCGCACGCCCGCCGCGCGCATCTTCTCGCCCGCGATTCCGAACAGTTCGCAGCCCGGGTCGCGCGCGAGAATCTCCCGCGCCAGATCGCCGCCATGCAGATCGCCCGACGCCTCGCCGGCCACGATCATGATTCGGCGCCGCCTCGCACGCGCGATCGTATGCTTTGAGAGTTCTTCCGCCCCTGCGTCCGAGGCCGTGATTGATTTGGCCGCGACTTCGCCGCTTTTGACGTCTGTCTCGATACTCACTTGGCCTTCGCAGCTTTTCGATGCGCTAAATTCTTATCGAAATCCCTCCACCGCACCATACTCTACAATCTGATAGCCTATCCCTCTTCAAAACGTATTTGGCGTTTCGCGATGCTTTCGATAGTCTCCAAGGATGCGCCCGTCGGAGGTATTTCGTATGTCAGACAGTCTACAAGTTCTTTTGAACAAAGCCCGAAAGGTCCGAATGACTAAGGAGGAGAGGGAGCGGCAGCGGCGGAGCTTTGCCTATGGTAACACCAACATTGAGAACTCAAGAGTAACGAAGGAAACTGTAGAAATCGCCGCGAAGTCATTGGCAGAGCATAAGTCTGAGTAAGGACGACGAGCGGGCAAGCGAACCGCAAAGAGCGCAAATCCCCACCGATCCGGATCAGATCGCGCTAATCGAAGCGCGAAACGGCTTAAAGCAATTCGATGCGATCCGCGATTTCGTCCGTAAATCGATTGGCCATCCGTTCAAGTTAAGGCCCTCGGAGCTACTCCGACTGAACCGCGTCGCTCTCCTCGATTTAAATCACCTGGCCGGAGTATTTCGGCCCGATGAAATGAAGATCGGCAAGAGCCGTCACAATCCACCACCTCCCGACATGGCGCCGGCTCTTGTCGAAGACATGTGCGATTATGTCAATGGGAATTTGGACAAATCTCCGGTGCATTTGGCTGCATATCTGCTCTGGAGAATAAACTGGATTCATCCGTTCGATGACGGGAACGGCAGAACCGCTCGTGCGGCTTCGTATGCGATACTGTGCATTCAACTTGGATACGAACTGCCCGGTACGAAGACAATCCCCGAGCACATTGCTGACGACAAAGATCCCTATTACAAAGCCCTCGAAGCCGCAGACGAAGCGCAGAAAGTAAATCGAATCGACGTTTCGCAATTGGAGACTCTGTTGGAGAGAATACTCGCGAAGCAACTGGTGGAAGTTCACGAGAAAGCCACCGGAAAGAAATTGCAGTCTGACAAGCCTGAGACCAATTAAAAATTGCATCTCCGTGCGTAGGGGACTCGATACCCTGCAATGCTCTCTCAATGCGGGGGCGGCGTGTTCGCCAGCACCGACGACCACGCGAGCACCGCGGCCAGCAGCAGGCACTCCGCAGTCACGTTGCGAATCAGCAAACTGCGCGGCGACTCCTCACCCACCACCGACACCAACTGATAGCGGTTGTAGCCGCCGACCAGGAGCACTGCGCCGGCCGTCGCCAGCTTCCACAGCAACGTCCGGCCATACAGCGAATAGATAAGCAACTGCGGATGCCATCCCAGCGCAAAGTAGGCGCTACCGACCCCGGTCAATGCCAGCATCGCCACCGACCATCCTGCAACTCTCGAAACGCGCACCGCGGTCCGCTCAATCAACGCCGAACCGCCGTCGTCGCTTGCCGCCACGATCAACAGCGAACTCAGCGCACCGATCCAGAATCCCGCGGCCGCCTGATGCGCAAACAAAATCGCCACTGCGCGCGCGCCCTTGTCGATCGCATGACTCGAAAGGCTCTGCATCAGGAGCAATGCCGTCGCGAGCGCATAGATGAATGCGGCCGTCCTCCGCGACGGTGATCGAGTCGCCGTGATCGCCGCGAGTAATATCGCCACCGGCAACCGGATCGCCCATAGATGACCGAACACTGTCTCGCGCATCACCATCGGCGCGAGCACGATCGCGTCGCGCATCGAGCAGTCCGCCATGTTCGCAATCTGGACCAGCATCGCGAGCGGCGACACCGCGAGATTGATCGCTGCCAGCCACAACCACACGCGCCCGAACGAATCGAGCGGAGCCGCGCTTTCGGCCGCGTCGAAGAAAAGCGCAAACGCCGATGTGCCGAAGATCACCGTGGACGCGATCAGCAGCGGCCATGTCGCGAGCGCGCTCAACTGCGTCGGGGTCAATCGCGACTCCCAGCCACCGTGAACGTGTACGAACCCTCCGAGCGATGACTGTCCTGCGCAACCACGCTCCACTTGACCGCGTAATCGCCGACCGCGAGCGGCTTCAATTTCACCGACAGTGTGATGCGATCTTCGCTGACCGCCGGCGCATCCGCCGTCACGTCGGCGCCGCTTTTATCGCTTACCTGCAGATGCGCAAACATCGCTTCGATTGGATTGTCGAACCGGATTTCGACTTCGGCCGGCACCGCATTCATCGTGCACCCCACCATCGGCTGCTCGGCGGCCGGGAATGCATGTGCGCGCGACGATCGCGGCGCTACAACAACGCCTGCCCCTGCGATCGCGATCGCCGCTATCAGTGATGCTTGTGACGCTCTCATCAGAATGGAGTCCAATTCGTCGCGGGAATCAGATCGTCGATAAATAGATCGACCAAGCCGAGCACCACCGCATGATTCTCGGGCACCGTCGCGTTGTTGAGCGGAAATTGCGTCGCCACGCTAAGCTCCAAAGAGCGGTTCATGAACGCGAGCCCCGGCGTGATCCGAATCTGCGGAAAGGTCTGGCCCGACGGTCCTGCTAGTAGTTGGTCGTAGTTGAACTCGGTGTAGAGATACATGTTTCGAATCGGCCACGGCAGCCCGAAATCATGCACCGAGTTGCTGAGATACGGGATCGAGTATTCGATCAGTTCGTCGGCGACGAGATCGTGCACCGCAACCCCGCTGGTATTGGCGCTGTAACCGACGTCGCCCTGAAAACCGATCGGCCGCAGGTATCTCAGGATCGGATTGTCATTCGGCAAGTCGCCCATCCCCTTGGCCCACAGCACCTCGGGCCCCATCCTGAAGTGCGTCTCCGCGCCGATGCTCGGATTGCCGACGGGCATGTCCATCCCCAAGGCCGCCGACAATCGGAACTGATGCTCGTCGTTGGTGTAGAACGCATACTTCAGCAGTACTTCCATATTTTCGAAGCCGCTCGCCGAATGTTCCTCTTTCGGCGACGATTCGACCCACGCGCTGCCGAGCACGATGCTCGAGTTCTCGCTGAGTTTCTTCTCGAGCGAGAATCCCAACGCGAATTCTCTACCCTCCGAAGTGCGGACCCAACTCGGCCGCGCGATTGCAAATTCATTCTTCGGATTCGCGTCCTCCGCCACAATCGGCTCGAGGAACGTGTAGCCGCCTATTGTCCCGTGCGCACAAGCGCACCTCGCATCAATCGCGACCGCGGTGAACGCGAGCGTCCCCGATGCGATCGCCATCACCAAAATCCGTATCATCCATCGCTCTCCACAAGGCCACGCCGACGTGCTGCGCAACCTTGGCGAAATGGCTGCAAAACTTCGCTAAATGTTCGTACCGAAGAGGAGAAAAAGCGCGACTCTAGGCCAGCTTGGGCGGGGGCGAATCCGGGAACACGACGATTTTGCCCTTCAAAACAGGCACAACCGGCAGGAAGGTTTCACGTGAAACATCGTCGTAGCCAATTATTCGCGGCGCGGACCGCGCGAGCAGGGTCACCGTCGGAGATTGATCCGCAGCCTGCAGCGGATGGCAGATGTCCATCGTCAGCGACGGCCCCGACTTCTCCGCGATCACGATCACGCCAATCGATGGCAGACTCGCGGCCATCATGACGATCGCGATCGCCGCGGCGAGTTGCCGCAGCGCGATTCGATTCATCGTGAGCGCCGTCGCCATGAACGCAATCTAGCCTTTGCTCAGCACGGCGTTCACGTCGGCCGCCACCGACTTCGCACTTACGTCGAGGGCGTTGTACTGGCGCATCTGGCGGCCGTCCGGCCCGAGCAAAAACGCCGACACCGAGTGCGTGACCGAGCCGTCGCTCTCGCGATCGCGCCGCAGCTTGTACAGTGCCAGCACCTGGTCGATTTGCGCCGGCGGCCCCGTCAGAAAAAGCCATCCGCGTTCGTCGGCGCCTTGCACCTTCGCATACTTCGCGAGTTCCGCGGGGCTGTCATGCTCGGGATCGAGCGTGATCGAAATGATCGTGGCCTTTTCGCCGAGTTCGGGTCCGAGTTCGCGCGCAACCTCCACCATCTTGGCGGTGAGCCTCGGACACGTCGATGCGCACGACGTATAAATGAAATCGACCAGCACTGGCTTGCCCTTTAGCGATGCAAGAGACACCGAGTTGCCGTGCTGGTCTGTCAGACTGATCGCGGGCAGGCCATTGGTTTCGTTCGCGGCAGGATAGTCGCCGACTGCTTCGCGATTGCATCCCGCGATCGCGAGCGCGATCAGCAGCGCGAGTCCGGCGCTCGCCAGCATCGCGCGTGCGTGATTCATGGCGCGGTGTTCAGCCATTGGATTCGACTTGCTACTAGAAAAGCGCGCGGCCTGCGCTCAAATCTGAAGTTTTGATTTTGACCGTCTGCGCGTTGCCTTCGTGCGGCAGTCGCTCCGGCACGCACGACGCTTTGCCCTCGGCCATGCGATCGATCGCGTAATGGTTGCCGCACACGCGGCAAATCAATTCGCCCGCAACGACCTGGTAACCGCGATGAAACGTGAAGCACTGCCGGCATGCGTCGAACACGGAACGCACCTCGCCGTCCATCCCGCGCGCCAGCACGAAGCGCAATTTTTTGCCGGCGTCGTCGGTGTAGCAGAACATCTTCGCGTGTCCGCGCAGCAGACTCGCGATGTTGACGTTCACGTTGCCATT
Organism: Candidatus Binatus sp.; assembly: GCF_030646925.1. Lineage (NCBI taxonomy): Bacteria > Candidatus Binatota > Binatia (SeqCode) > Binatales (SeqCode) > Binataceae (SeqCode) > Binatus (SeqCode) > Binatus sp. (SeqCode). Next base: position 24,781 of record NZ_JAUSKL010000038.1, read on the forward strand.
GCCGCTGACGGCTGAGCAGTTCGAGGTGGCGGAGACCGCCAGGTAGATCGCGCCGACGGCAAGCGCGGCGCCCGCGGCAATTTTGAATCTGAGCAATCGCATTGGACCAAGATGCTGGCTTACAGCGCGCGCATCGTCAAGAAGCCGCCGCCTCGGTCAGCATCACTTCCTTGATTCGCTCGCTGAGTTCCATCACGCGGAGTCCATCGTCGGCGCTCACCGCCGGAGTTGCGCGAGTGCGCACCGCGTCGACAAAAGATCTGACCTCGTCGGCGAGCGGGTCGCTTTCCGCGAGATCGATCTGCTCGGCCGAGATGGTTGGAAAGTTCGAGCCGGGGGAGGGCGGACTCTTCCGATAAATCTGGATGCGGCGCGCCTCGTAATCGACCGAGATGTACGCGTCGGGCTGGAAGAAGCGAATCTTGCGCTCGCGCCGCGCCGAAACTCGGCTCGTCACAAGGTTCGCGATAAGCCCGCTCCTGAAACGAATGCGCGCGTTGGCTAGATCGATGCGATCGGTGAGGATCGCGACGCCAACTGCTTCGAGCGACGCGACCTCCGACGGCGCAACCGACATGATTACGTCGAGATCGTGCACCATCAGATCGAGCACAACGTCCACGTCGGTGCCGCGCTCGGTGAAGGGCGCGAGTCGATGGCATTCGACGAAGCGCGGATTTTTTACGAGCGAATGCAGTCGCACGACGGCGGGATTGAAGCGTTCGAGGTGGCCGATCTGAAGAATCCTGCCGCCTGACGATGCGAGGTCGGCGAGTTGACGCGCCTCCGCGAGCGTCGTCGCCATCGGCTTTTCGAGCAACACATCGATGCCGGACGAGAGCATCGCGGATGCGATTTCGTGATGAGTGATTCCGGGCGACGCGACCGTGACCAGATCGACGGCGCCCGCGAGCTCGCGATAGTCGGTGAGCGGCGATGCGCCGACTTCGGCCGCGACTTGCGCCGCGCGATCGCGGTCAATGTCCACGACGTGCGCGACCGTGACGCCGGGTATCGCGGCATACTTGCGGGCGTGCAAGGTGCCGAGGCGTCCGGCGCCGATGACCGCTGCGCGCAGTTCAGGCATCACCGCTTCGCGTAGTCCAGGTATGTCCGAAAACGGCTATATTTTTCGCACGCGCCAAATCGAGCGTGCGATCGCATTCGAGAATCAGCGCGATGCCCGCTTCGATGCCGACCAGCGCGGCGCCGATCTCGCCAAGCAGATCGATCGTCGCGGGCCCTATTGCGGGGCGGTCGAAGCGGAGGTCCTGTCCGGGTTTGGCGGCTTTCGCGACGACGAGTCCCGCGCCGACCATCGCGGCTGCGCGCCTGAGCGCCCCGTCGGTGCCCTCGACAGCTTCGACCGCGGCCACGACCCCATCGCGAACCGCAACGGTCTGTCCGATATCGAAGCTGCCGAGTTGCCGCGCCACCGCGAATGCCAGATCGAGATCGCGCAGTTGCGCCTCGCTCGGCGCCGGGCCTGCGGCGATTCCGGCCGGCGCGAGCCAATGCTCGATCATCGGGACCGGATCGATCATGCGGATGCCTTCGCGCTCGACTTCGCGCGCGACGCCGCGGAGCACCGCGTCGTCACTGAAGCGTCCGATACTGGCGAGCATCGCGAGTGCGCGCGCATCGGGCGCGAATGAATCTTTGAGGCGCGCGCGCGAGATGCCGCCCGCCATCGCAGCTTCACTCACGCCGGCGCGGTTGAACGCATCGATTATTTTTTGCAGCTCGCCGACTTTGATCCAGGTGACGTCATCGGCGATCGAGTCGATCGCGCGATCGCTTTCGTTGAGATGAGCCACTGCGATGACCTTGATTCCGCGTTTGCGCGCACCCGCTGCGACTTCGAGCGGAAAAACGCCGTTGCCCGCGATGAGCCCTAGCTTATTCACGCTTGCGGCCGACGACTCCGCGCTTCGAGTTGTTGATGAAATCTACGAGGCGCCGCACTTCGGGCAGGTCGCCGTATTCCTCGAGCGCTTTAGCGATAGCTTCCTCGCGGAGCAGCTTGGAAAAAAAGAGCATGCGGGTCGCGGACTTGATCGCAGAGATGGTCTCGGCGCTGAAGCCGCGGCGCTGCAAGCCGATTTCATTGACGCCGGCCAGGCGCGCGCGATCGCCGGCAACCATCGCAAACGGCGGCACGTCCTGCGCGACTTTCGCGCCCGCCGCGACCAGCGAGTATGCGCCGACGCGGCAGAACTGATGCACGCCGCTCATGCCTTCGAGGTTGGCGAACTCCTCGATCACGCAATGGCCGCCGAGCTGAGTCGAGTTCACCAGGATGCAATGGTCGCCGATGAAGCAATCGTGCGCGATGTGCACGTAGGGCATCACCAGCACGTGATTGCCGATGAGCGTGCGCATCCCGCCGACTTCGGTGCCGCGATGAATCGACGTGAACTCGCGGATCGTGTTGTCGTCGCCGATTTCGAGCGTCGCGGGCTCGCCGTGGAATTTCAAATCGGGGGTTGCTGCGCCGACAACTGCGAAAGGAAAAATCCGGTTGCGCCGGCCGATCGTGGTGAGGCTGTCGATCACGACGTTCGGACCCACTACGGTGTCAGCGCCGATATTTACTGCTGGCCCAATCACCGCGCCGGGACCGACATCAACGCTCGAGTCGATTTCAGCGCGCGGATCGATGACGGCTGAGGGATGGATTCGGCCCGCTATCGGACTTGCTCCTCGACTTCCATCGCAGACAGTTCGGCCTGCGCAGCCAGCTCGTTTTCGACCTTGGCGGTGGCCTGCATCCGCCACAGCGGGCGGTGAAACTTGATGATGGTAACTTCCATGCGCAACTGATCGCCGGGAATCACGCGGCGCCGAAAGCGAACTTTGTCGAGCCCGGTCAGCATGAAGAGCCGTTTCGGATCGCCGCCCACTTCGTTCAGCGCGAGAATCGCCGCCGACTGCGCTAGCGCCTCGACAATCAACACGCCGGGCATCACGGGATGCTCAGGGAAATGGCCGGCGAAAAAGGGCTCGTTGAAGGTGACGTTCTTGAGCGTCATCACGCGGCCCTTTTCGAGCTTAAGGATTCGATCGACCAGCAGGAAGGGATAGCGATGCGGCAGCAGCCCGAGCACGCGCTGCAGCTCGGCGGCTCTTGCGTCGTCAGCCATCGGAGCACTCACTTCGAGATCGTGGATCGTTTGGTGGCGGCCGAGCCGAAGTCCGACGGCGGGCGCGCTCCGGCCTGTTCGGCGCTGGAACGGGTGACTCCGCCGCCGCCCAATCCGACGCCGCCGCGCGTGGATTCGCCCAGCGTGCCGATCTGCACGTGCATCTGGTTGTAGCTGCGAATCAATTGATCGGTGACGTCGATGGCGGGGGTACCCCACAGGATCGATCCTTTTTCCATCACCATCGTGTAGCCGTCACGCTCGCCGATGGTGCGAATCACTTGCGCGAGATCGTGGACAATTTTGGCGGTGATCTCATTGTCCTTGCGCTGCAGTTCGTCCTTGGAATCCTTGTAGTCGCGCTCGAAGTTCTTGAGCTTGGCGACGTATTGGTCCTGCAGCGATTGGCGCTGATCGGGATTCATCAGCATGCCTTTCTTCTCGATCTCGTCCTTGAGGGACTGGACCTCGTTCTGCTGCCGTTGCAGGCGCGATTCGAGGGTTTCGACGCGCCCCTGAAATTCGCCCTTGGCTTTTTTGCCGGCGTCGCACTCGTTGAGCGCCCGCTGCACGTCGACGTATGCGAGCTTCACTTCGGCGCGTGCCGGGATTGCGGTCAATAACAGCGAAACCAACGCACCGATGAAAAACCGTTGCCTCATACCGCGTGAAAAGCCTCCTGCCATTGAACGATCTTGCGCTTCAACACCGAAAGTGAATGATGCCTCAATCGCGAGCAACAAATCTACACGATTTGCGCCTCGGACGGCACCTGAGAATCGGCGCGCGTTCGAGGTCCACGCCTACAACGGCGCGCCAGCGCCGAACTCGAAGACGGTGGCGAGGTCGGCCGGCCGTGGATTGATCGGGAAGGCGAGGTCAACACCGATCGGCCCGAACGGCGACTTCCAGCGCACGCCGAATCCGTACGAAGCCTGCAAATCGGTGAGGTTCATCGAGTCGCGCAGCCGGAACGAATTGCCCGCATCGGTGAAGACCACGCCGCGAATTCCGAGGCCCGAGAGAATCGGAAAGGTAATCTCGTTGCTGAAGATCAATTCCTTGCTGCCGCCGACCGTCTGCACGCTGATCGGCACGCCCGCCGAGTTGTACAGCGTTACCTGCGGCGCCACCGAATACAGTTGATAGCCGCGGATATCGCCGGAGCCGCCGAGACCGCCCGGGAAGAACCGCTCGTATAGCGGCAGCTCACCCGCCGTGCCGCTATTGAGGTCGGTGCCGATGCCGAACGTGATGCCTTGCGATATCACCCACGAGCCGAAGGTCTGGCTCTTGATGAATGGATAGAAGTAGCGGCCGTGAAAGACGCCCTTGAGGAACGCCTCGCCGCCGCCGATACCGCCGATCTGCATATTGAGCGAGGCGATCGTGCCGGTGCGGGGATCGATCGGATTGTCCACCGTGAAGCGGCGAATCGACGGCGTAATCTGAGAAGTCTGCGTATAACCCTTGTAACGGGCAATCTGGTAAGTCGTGAGCGGACTGAGTCCCGTGATGCCGATGCTCTGAAATGAATAGGCCAGGCCCGCGCTCACATCCTTGAGCGAGAACGGCCCGAGCTTCTTGAAGCCCAATTCAGTCAGCGGGTAGGTCGAATTCAACGTGAAGCCAGTCGAAGACCGGTTGAAGCTCAAAAAGTAGGTCTTGTTGGCGAAGAGCTGCACGCCGACGCCGAGCGGAATATCGAGGAACCACGGCTCCGTGTAGCTGATGCTGTAGTTCTGGAAGAGGAAGCCGATCTGCGCGTTCAGGATCAGCGATTCACCGCCGCCAAACAGATTGGTGTTGCCGAGGGTGAAGGTGCCGAATAGCGACTGGTAGCTGTCGAATCCGCCGGCGACGCGGAACGACGCGGTGTTGGTCTCGGTGACGGCTACGTCGAGATTGATCTTGTCGGGCTGGGACGACGGCGAAGTCGTGATCCGGGTGTCGCTGAAAAATCCCAAGCGATCGAGCCGCTGCTTCGAATAGCGGATGCCCTCGGCGGAATAAGGTTCCTGCTCCTGTACCTGGATTTCGCGCCGGATAACCTTGTCGGAGGTCTTGTTGTTGCCGGTGATATTGATGCGATCGATCAGGACTTCGTGGCCCGGATTGATGATGAAGGTGACGTTAATCGTTTTGGTGGTTTGATTGAGCTGAGTGCGCGGATCGACGTTGACGTAGGCGTATCCGCGGTTCGAGTAGAAGTCCGACAGCGCGAGCACGTTGCGCTGCATCGCGGAGCCGCGAAACAACTCGCCTTTTTTGAGAGTGAGCAGCTTTCTTAATTCGCGCCGCGGATATTTCAGATTGCCCTCGACCGCGACCCGTCCGACGCGATACGGCTGGCCTTCATCGACGGTGATCACGATCGCGATATTATTGCCGTGGCGCTCGATTCGTGGCTGATCGATGTGGATGTTGAGGTAGCCGCTGTCGTAGTAGAACGCGGTCAGCCGATCGGTGTCGTCATTCAGCTTGGTCTGGTCGAGCGTGCCCCAACTGGTGAAGGAACTGAGAATCGGCAGGTGGGTCTTGGTCTGCATGTTCGCGCGCAGCGTGCTCGCTGAAAATGCTTTGTTGCCTTCGAACTTGATGTCCGAGACTTCAACCTTTGGACCCTCGACCACGTCGAACTCGCCGAACGCGGTGTTGTCGGGCTGCAGGATTGGCTTGAAGGTCACCTTGGCGTCGAGATAGCCCATCGCCTGGTAGATCTGCGTGACGCCATTGATCGTTTCCTTGACCGCGGTGGGATCGAGGATCGCGCCGGGATGGATCTTGGTCGCGGTGACGACCTTGTCGTCATTGAAGCGAATCGCCTTCATCCCGTAAAACTTGACGTCGGTGATCTGCGGCCGCTCCTTGACCTGGTAAACGAGAATAATCGAGCCGTTCGGCTGGGCGATTTTTTTAACTCCGACGTTGTCGAAGAAGCCCATCTTGTAGATCGACTTGATGTCCTGATCGACGGCGGCGGCGTCGAGCGGCTGGCCGGCCTGCTGCGTGATGTGGATGAGGATCGCGTCGTCCTCGACGCGCTGGTTACCTGCAATCTCGACCTTCGAGACGATCGGTTTGCCCTGGGCGAGGGCGATCGCCGTGAAGAAGACGGCCGCCAGCATCGACGCGATTGCGAAGCTGGCGGGCACGCATTTTGATCGCGCGCATAACTTTCCCACTCTCACTCAACCACACTGAAAACGGCGACCAACCTAGCCAATCGCGCGATCCATGTAAATCGTCCGCGAGCGAATCCGGCGTTGCGAGCACGTCTCATCGGCAGGCCCGCGCGGACTGGATTGTCAGGCGTTCGGTTCGTCGAACAATTTTCCTTCTTGCAGACGGAGTGCGCGGCCAACGCTGCGCATGAGCCGTTCGTTATGAGTTGCGATCACCAACGTGATGCCGAGCTCGCGATTGAGCCGGTGAAATAGCTCGTGAATTTCATCAGCGGTACGCGGATCCAAGTTGCCGGTCGGTTCATCGGCCAGCAGAAGCTTGGGCCGCAGCACGACCGCCCGCGCCACCGCGACCCGCTGCTGCTCGCCACCGGACAGTTCGGCGGGTCTGCGCGAGAGTTTGTCGCCGAGGCCGACCAGTTGCAACATCTCGGTGGCAATTCGAGCGGCCTGGTCGTCGGGCATCCGGCTGATCAATTCGGGCATCATGACATTTTCGAGCGCCGTAAAATCAGCCAGGAGATAGTGAAACTGAAACACGAAGCCGAGCTTCAGGTTGCGGAATTCGGCGAGCGATTTCTGATCGAGCGCGAACAAATCTTCGCCCTCAAAAAACACCTTGCCCGCAGTCGGAGCCTCGAGGCTGCCGATAATGTGCAGCAGCGTCGATTTGCCGGTGCCGGACTCGCCGACGATCGCGATCTCTTCGCCCGCCTGCACCGAAAGATCGAGCCCGCGGAGCACGCGAATCTCGCGGCCCGCATCGTAGAAGGTTTTGTCGAGGCCGCGCACCTCGATCAGCGGCTGCGCAGTGTTCGCGATTCGCGCCGCGGCCGGCCCGCGCGCCTTACTCATAGCGAATCACCTCGACCGGGGAGAGCGAGCGCGCCTGCAAGGCCGGGTAAATCGAGGCGATCACGCAGAGCACAATCGTGGCCACCGCGACCAGCACGAAGTTGATCGGATAGAGCCGCACCGGCACTGCGCTCACCATGAACAAATCGGCGGGCAGATGAATCAACTGGTACTTGCCGATCATGAATGACGTCAGGTAGCCCGCGCCGACGCCGATCACGGTGCCGATGATGCCGAGGGCGGCGCCCTCGCAGAGAAAAATCGAGGCGACCGAGGCGGCCCGCGCGCCCATCGCGCGCAGGATCGCGATCTCCTTGCGGCGTTCCATCACGACCATCACCAGCGTTGCGATGATGTTGAACGCGGCGACCAGCACGATCAGCAGCAGCACCATGAAGTAGGTGAATTTTTCGAGTTTGAGCGCGGAGAAGAGCGGCGCGTTGGCCTGCGTCCAATCGTTCACCTGGAACTCAGGGCCGGCGATCGCCTCGATACGGCTGCGCAACGCGGGCGCGTCGAACATGTTGGTCAAGCGCAATTCGAGGCCGCTCTCGAGCTGCGGATCGTCGGCGAGCAGTGTGCGTCCATCTTTCAGCGCGACGAACACCAGCGACGAATCGAATTCGTACATGCCTGAGTGAAAATAGCCGGCCACCACGAAGCGCTTGAGCCGCGGCGGCCCGATTCCCGCGCCGAGACTCGCGGGCGAGATGAGTATCACCGGGTCGCCGGGCTGGATGCCGAGTTCCATCGCGAGCGATCGGCCGATGATCGCGCCGGGCAACTCGACTTCGCGCTTGGCGCCGTGATCGACGATCGTAACTTTGTGCATCGTCTCGAGACCGGCGAGACTGCCGCGCTCGAGCGTGTCCTTGAGTTCCTTCAGCACCGGATTCGCGTGCGGCTCGAGCGCGCGCAATACTCCGCCGGAGACATAACCGGGCGTCCCGGCCGCGGTGCTCGACACCGCCATCACCTGCGACGTAACGAAAGGCGCCGTCGCCGCAATTTCGGGGATCGCGGCGAGCTTGCTCGCAAGGTCACTGGGATTCCAGACGTGTCCGTCGGTGCGCTCGATGGTGATTTGCGGAGTGAAGGCGAGCAGCCGATTGCGCAGATCTTCCTGGAATCCGCTCATCACGGAGAGCGCGACGGTCAGGGTAAAAGTGCCGAGCGTAACCCCCGCGAGCGAAATGATCGCGATCAGTGAAACGAAGCGCTCGCGGCGGCGCGCGCGCAGGTAACGCAGTCCTATCAGGAATTCGAAGCGCAACGCGTTACCATTCCACCGAGGCGGCCGGGATGGCGCGCCCTTGCGCATCCGCGCCAAATGGGTCTAACTCGAAAGTCCATTGAATCAAAGCAGGTTGGCTTTCGTCATAGTCGCCGAGCGTCGGCGCATTTGCAATATCACGCGGTTGCGGAGCCGCGCGACGCTGAAATAAGCTCACGAAGTTTACACGAAACTGCGGAGGAAGCTCGCATGAGCCGCAATTTGTTTTTGGCGCTGGCCGCCGCGATGTTGTTCCTTGGTTCAGCCGCACCCTCTTCGGCTGAACCCGATCCCTCATCGAATCAGATCACGATGAACTTTCAGAACGTGGACCTGCCGGTATTGGCCAAGTTCATCAGCGAAATTACCGGCCGCAACTTCGTAATCGACGAAAGCGTGCGCGGCAAGGTTACAATCATCTCGCCGACCAAGGTGACGCCCGAGCAGGCCTATTCGATTTTTCAATCCGTGCTGCAGGTCAAGGGATTCACCACGGTGCAGGCGGGCAAGGTGATCAAGATTGTGCCTGCGCGCAACGTGCGGTCGTCGGCGGCGCTGACCAAGTCGCAGGAACCCGCTCAGAGCAAGGGCGACGAATACGTCACGCGCATGGTGCGGCTTAAGAATGTCGATGCGGGCTCGCTGGTGAGCGTGATCCAGCCGATGATCTCGCACGACGGATTGATCGCGGCTTTTCCCGGCGACAATACGCTGATCATCACCGATGACGCCTACAACGTCGAGCGGCTGCTCACGATTATCGGCAGCCTCGACGTGCGCGGTGAGCAGCAGGCGGTGAATGTGATCCCGCTGAAGCTCGCGTTCGCGGCGGAACTGGCGCCCGAAATCCAGCAGATCATGGACGCGCGCAGTACCGGCGGCGGAAGCTCGGCGCCTGGCCGCCAGGCGATGGGTGCGGTGGCGCCGTCGGCGCAAGGCGCGGCCAACGGATTCAAGGTTATCGCCGACGAGCGGACCAATTCGCTGATCGTGCTGGCCGGGCCGATTCCGATGCGCCAGATCAATGAAATCGTGTCGAAACTCGATGTGTCGCCGCCCAACGCGACCTCGCGCATTCACGTATATCGGCTAAAAAATGCGCAAGCGCTCGGGATGGTGATGGTGCTCAACAACCTGCTCAATGGAGGCAGTGGACCTAGCACCCTCTCGCCCATGACGGGTCGAGGCTCGCTGGGCCGCGGCAGCTCGCTCGGCAACTACGGCGGCGGCGGCGGTATGGGTGGCGCCGGATTCGGCGGGGGCGGATTCGGTGGCGGCGGCATGGGGGGGATGGGCGGCGGCATGGGCGGCGGCGGATACGGCGGCGGTGGGATGGGCATGGGTGGCATGGGCGGTGGCGGCTATGGTGGTGGCGGCGGTGGCGGTGGCGGCATGATGCGTGGCCGAGGGATGTCTGGCGGGGGCATGGGCGGGACAGCGTCGGCCAGCACTGGCGGCAAGAGTATCGATTTCACTTATCCGGTGAATGTGACGGCCGACCCCGCGACCAACGCGATGGTTATCAGTGCGTCGCCGCAGGATTGGCAAACGCTCAAGCAAATTATCGACGACCTCGACGTTCCGCGCGTGCAGATTTTCGTGCAGGCGGTACTGGTGGAAGTATCGGCCGAACGCCAACGCCAGCTCGGGATAAATTTTCAGGCTGCGACCAACATCAGCGGCAGCACGATCGGTTTCGGCACGCTTAATTTCGGGCAGTTGCAATCGGCCCTGGGCAATCCGCTCGGACTGAGCGGACTCGGACTCGGCCTGGCGTCGGGCAGCCTTTGCACCATCCCGAGTGCAGTTGCCGCGACCGCCGGCGCCACGGCCGGCACGGTTAGCGTTCCGTGCGATATCGCGCTGCTGACCGCGCTCGAAACCGACACGCATACGAATATCCTGTCGGCGCCGACGCTGCTGACCGCGGACAACGAAGAGGCGATGATCGTGGTCGGCCAGAATCTGCCGTTCGTCGGCTCGGCGGCGGCCAACGCGGGTCTGCCCGGACAGATCTTCAACTCGGTCGCGCGGCAGAACGTCGGTATCACGCTCGATATCGTTCCGCAGGTTTCCGAAGGCGACTACGTGAAGCTCGATCTTTACGAGGAAGTTTCCAACGTGGTGAATGGCACGCAGACCAACACCCTGGGACCGACGACTACGATCAGATCCGCCTCGACGACGGTGCTGATTCAGAACCATCGCACGGCCGTGATTGGCGGGCTGCTCGCGAGCCAGGATCAAATTCAAAACCAGGGCGTACCCTTTCTTTCGAGCATCCCGGTGATCGGCAACCTGTTCAGCAGCAAGAGCAACGATCGGCAGAAGGACAACCTGATTGTGTTCCTTACGCCGCACGTGGTCCGCAACAAGACAGATCTGCGATCGCTCGCGCTGGACGAACGGCAGAGGTTCGTCAATTCGCTCGGCCGCAAGGAAGTCCACGATATGCCGGCCTCGCAGATTCACGAGGTGTACAAGCCGAGTTTCTCGATTCCGGTGTCGCCCGATGCGGACCTGAATGCACCTTACAACGCAGCGCCAGTTGCGCCGGGGCCCGAGAACCCGGGCGCGCGCCGCGTGGCGCCGGGCAACAGTACCGATACGCCGTTCAACACGACCGAGATTGGGCCGACCTCGATGAACAACTCGAATCGCGCGCCGGCGCCGTTTGATTCGGGCGCGGGAGCTGTTTCGAGCGGCGGTGCGGCAGCCTCCACCAGATACGCCGCGCCATCGAGCGCTCTGAACGCCGCGCGGACGGGGGTCACTCCCGCGATTGCGCCCTAGCATAGACTCCTCAACCTGCGACGCGGCGCGCGGCGGCAATTCGCTTGCGCGCCGCTTCCATGTTGGAGCATCTTCAAAACCCACATGGCGCGACAGATAGGTGCCGTTCAGGCTCGAATCGAATACACCGGCATCGCGGCGGTCGTCGCGGCGTTGCGAGCGATGCCGCTGGAGCGCGCGGTGAGGGCCGGCGCGCGGCTCGGTGGATGGGCGATGAACTTCGATCGTCCCAATCGCAGAATCGCGCTGACCAACCTCGAGATCGCCTTTCCGGATTACACAGTGCAAGCGCGCCTCGGAATTTTGCGCGCGATGTACAAAAGTTGGGGAAGGATGCTTGCCGAGTGGACCCACTTCGGCGATCTCAGCCGCGCGACGATCGAACGCGTCGCGACCTACGAAGGGAAGCAACACTGGGACGACGCCGAGCGGAAATCGAAGGGCCGCGGCCTGCTGGTATTGAGCGGTCACTACGGGAATTTCGAACTGCTGCAGCTCGCGCATTCGATTTACGGCTATCACATCGCGATTGTGCATCGGGCGCTGCGCAATCCGCTGATCGACGCGGCCGTATGCGGCGCACGCGTGCGCTACGGAAATCGGGTCATCGAGCGTAAGGCGGGCGGCGCGGAGATGCTGCGGATGCTGCGCAAGAACTGGATGATCGCGATCGCGCTCGATCTCGACGTGCGCAAAGGCGTGTTCGTCGATTTCTTCGGCAAGCCCGCCTCGACCAGCGACGGGATGGCGCGGCTTGCGGTGGCGATGGGCACGCCGGTCGTGCCGGTGTTCATGGTGCGGCAGGGCGACACGATTCGCCACAAAATAAAAATCCTGCCGCAGATCGAGATCGTGAAAACCCGCGATCGCGAAGAATGCGTGCGCGAGAATACCCAGCGCTTCACCAACACGCTCGAGCAGATGATTCGCGAACATCCCGATCACTGGAACTGGATTCATCGGCGCTGGAAGACGCGGCCGCCGGGAGAGCATCGCTTCTATTGATCGAGCGCGGTTTATCTCTCGAACGCCCAGGACATTCGATAGAATCCGGGTCGGATGGAACGCGACGAGAAACCTTCCGATCCGGATGTTCAGAAATCGGAGCCAGGCGAAAATCCGGCCGCGATCGATCCCCCCTCACGAACCGCCGATGGTTTATATCGCGTCGTGCGGGCACGCTCTGCGACGTGTTCTGGTGGGCGCGTCGCCGGCCGTGACCAAGTCATTCGCCTGACGACTTAATACGATCCCCGGCCGCGAAAAACGATCTGAGTTGCGCAATCGATCGCGACGCGTCGGCATCGCGATCCCAATCGGCGGCGATTTGCTCGTACAATCGCGCTGCGCCGGAGTAGATTTGAGAACCCGCCTCGGCGTCGCCGAGAAATTCGGCGATCTGCTCCATCTCGGCGACCCATCGGTACGCCTTCGGAAACATGTTTGGAATTCCTGCGCTGAGAAATGCGAGCAGGGCGGGCTGACTTTGCGCAAGTTCGTCGAAGAGCGGCGCTGCGAGGCCTTCATGCGATGCCGCAGTGAACATCGCGGCGCCGATCGCGATCAGTCCCTTGGTCACGCCGCCATACGACATTTTGAATGCGGAAGCAGCGCCAATCGGACCGTCGAGAATCTTCACGTTGAGGCCATGCGCGCGAAGACCGGTTAGCAGTTGCGCGTCGGGGCCCGAGGCATAAAAGCGCGGCCCCGACTGCGGTCGCGCCGGTGAAGGCGGGCCGCCGATGATGCCGGCGTCGATCACGCGGCATCGAGCGGCGGCGAGCGATTCAGCGATTCGGCGCATCGTCGCGGGCGAAATCGCGTTGCATTCGACGAATGTCGCCTTGCGGGGCGCTTTTAACGAGGCGAGCAAGCGCGATGCCACCGTCTCCGCCTGGCCGGGCGGCACGATCGACAGAATAAAGTCGGCCTCGCGCACGAGCGCGTCGTCATCGTCGATTATTTCCAGGCTCGCGCGGGCGACTCGCTCGACGCTCGCGGAACTGCGGCCCTTCAGAGTCGTGATTACGCGCGCCCCGGTCTCGCGGAGTCGTTGGCCGACGGCGGCGCCCATCTCGCCGGCGCCGATGATTGCTACTGTAGTTCGCTTCGCTTCTGAATCGTTCATTTCTTCGCCCCCACGGGATTTGGTTGAAAATGTCCCTTTTGAAAGAATTGAAGCACAGTCATCAACCTGAATAGTACGCGTGGAACGCATCAACCAGGAATCAGAGGACCGGGAGCAGGCACTCCGTGAACTTCGAGCCGATCTTGCCAAAGCATAACGCAAAGAACCGCGCCCGCTATGGCTCGGTTGTCCAGCGGGATTGCTGATTCTCAGTCAGGAACTTATCTGATGTACCAACGCCGCCTGCCGATCGGAGCGGAAATTGATGCGGGTGGATCGGCGCACTTTCGAGTCTGGGCGCCTAAGTGCAAGCGCGTGTGCGTCGCGGTCGAGCAGGGCGATAGGTACTCTCTGGCTCGCGATGAGGATGGATACTTTGCCGGCGTCGCGTCACAGCTAGCTGCGGGGAGTCGGTACCGATTCCAGCTTGATGACGACGCGAAGCTATATCCCGACCCTTGCTCCCGCTTTCAGCCTGAAGGGCCGCATGGACCAAGTGAGTTAATCGACCCGTTGTCCTACCGATGGAGTGACTCGAACTGGAAAGGATGCTCCCTGTCAGGGCAGGTTATCTACGAACTTCATGTTGGCACTTTTACGCCTGAAGGCACTTGGACCGCCGCCGCTGAACAACTGGAGGAACTGGCAAAGGTGGGTATCACCGTGATCGAGATGATGCCCGTCGCTGATTTTGCCGGCAGTTTTGGCTGGGGCTACGATGGTGTCGATTTGTTTGCGCCATACCATTGCTATGGCAGGCCGGATGATTTGCGCGCCTTTATCGATCGCGCTCATCAGGTTGCCATAGGTGTGATCCTGGATGTCGTTTACAACCATATCGGGCCTGATGGGAACTATCTCAAGAAGTTTGCCGATGACTACTTCACCGATCGCTATCGCACTGATTGGGGCGAGGCGCTGAATTTTGAAGGCCGGTACTCCGGACCAGTTCGCGAGTTCTTTACGACCAACGCTCGCTATTGGATCGAGGAATTTCACTTCGATGGCTTGCGGCTGGATGCGACGCAACAAATAATCGACAGCTCGCCGACTCACATACTAACCGAAGTTGGACGCGCTGTTCGGAAAGCTGCCGGCTCGCGCGCCACAGTCGTCGTTGCCGAGAATGAACTGCAAGACGCAAGACAGATCCGGCCTGTCGCGCAAGGCGGCTACGGCCTGGATGCTATGTGGAACGACGACTTTCATCATACGGCGATGGTAGCCATGACCGGCCAGAACGAAGCCTATTACACCGACTACGGCGGACGTCCGCAGGAATTCATCTCATGCGCTAAGCACGGGTTCCTTTACCAGGGACAGCGCTATGCGTGGCGGCATGGCGCGCGTGGCGGCGCGGCGCTCGGTATCAAGCCGGAACAATTCATCACGTTTATTCAAAATCACGATCAGGTTGCGAATTCCGTACGCGGCGAACGCTGCCACTTTATGTCGAATCGCGGTCTTTACAAGGCGATGACCGCGCTGCTGCTGCTTACGCCTAACACGCCGATGCTGTTCCAGGGCCAGGAGTTCGCGGCGAACAGCAGCTTCATGTTCTTTGCCGACCATCAACCTGAGCTAGCCGCGGCGGTTCGCGAGGGCCGCGGTAAGTTCATGGCCCAGTTTCCAAGCGTGGCGGCGCTCGAGCGGATTCATCTTTTAGCGGATCCGTCGGCGCGCGAAACGTTCCTCAATTCGAAGCTGGACTTTCGCGATCGCGAGCGCAACGCATGGGCCTATAGGATGCATCGCGATCTGCTGGCTTTGCGCCGCGGTGATCGCGTGTTTGCGTCGCAAGCGAGGTCGGTCGATGGCGCGGTGCTCGACACCGACGCATTTTTGCTCCGATTCTTTGGCGAGGGCGGCGACGATCGCTTGCTGCTGATCAATCTGGGCCGCGCACTCCCGATGAAGATTGTTCCGGAACCGCTGATCGCTCCGCCCGCCGACCGGGCGTGGAGGTTGCTATGGTCAAGCGAATCCGGCGACTACCTGGGCTCGGGCGCGATTCATCCGGAATCCGAGCGCGGCTGGCGGCTCCCCGGCTTTTCTGCAAGCGTGCTGGCATCGACTTTACGCTAGTAGGCGAGCACGGTACGCCTCTCTTACCATCGAGTTTTGCTAGCTGAATCGCCGCGGGTCAGGAATGATTGTCGCCAGACAGTCCAACTGTCCGCCGGTGGTGGATAGCAGATGGAATATTCGAAGCAACTAGGCGCAATAACTGATGCGCAAATCCAGCAGGCGTTGAACCACTTCAACCTGGGCGAGTTGCTGCGAGCAGAACCTGTTCCGTTCGGATTGTTCGGACAGAATGTTTTCGTGACTAGCACGGCGGGCCAGTACGTGCTGCGGGGCGCGCCGCATACTCCGTCGCAGTTTCCAGCCGAGCAGTACTACACTGGCGAACTGCATCGCCGGACGTCGGTTCCAGTCTCGTGGCCCTACCTGATCGATGAGTCGCGGGCGATCTTTGGCTGGAGCTACGTGCTTATGCCGCGGATGCCGGGAATCAACGTGGACGATCGCGAAGTGCGCGGCCGGCTGTCAGACACGGACCGAATCGCGATCGCGCGCGCGATGGCCGAAAACCTGGTTGCGATGCAATCTCTCACTCATAGCGAGACCGGCCGCTGGGATTTAGCGACGAACACGATCCGGCCGTTCGACCTGGAGCATGAGATCGCGTGGTGGTTTCCGCGTGCGCCGCTCGATCAGGATGAGACGCGACGGATCGGCAGCGCCGAACAAATCGAAGGACTGATCAGAACTTTTGCGCGGCGCTCGAAAGCCGCCGACCATGGCGAGGACCTGGACTGGGTCGAACGAGTTCTCGCCGCCGCGCACGACGCTCTGCGAATTTTGTTCGAGCCGTGCTTCGTGATGGAGGATTACAAGCTCGGCAACGTCGTCTTGAGCGATACAGCGGGGCGATGGCGCGTGAGCGGTGTGTTCGATTTGGCGGGCTCGTACTTCGGCGACGGCGAAAGCGATCTTTCGCGGACGGTTGCCAGCTATCTCGATGAGAACGCATCGCTCGCGCGCGAATTCCTGCTGACTTACCTGAAGCTGCGACCGGCGCGCGACGGATTCGCCGAGCGATTTCGCGCATACATGCTGCACGATCGGCTGATCATTTGGGATTACGTGCAGCGGCATGAGCCTGAGGTTGCGGCGAAGATGGGTTCGCTGCGCGATTGGGCTGAAAGATACGTCGAGGCGCTGGCCGGACTTTACTGACGATCTTCATTAGCCGATGCGTGCGGTTGATTCGCGGCGATAAATCGGAGCATCAGGCTCTGCAACTCCTGACTGTGCGGGCCGTGAAGAATCGCGGTGCCGTGAGCGCTGCCCGGCAAGGATTGAAATGACTTCGGCGCCTTCGCTGACTTGTAAAGGATCTCCGGCTGACCCGCCACGAGCGCATCGCCGGTCGAAGTCACGAACAGTATCGGCGCCTTCACTTCCCGCACGGCCTGACTGACGTCGAGACCGCCGAAACTAGACGGCACAGAAATGCAGATGACGCCGGCTACCGGGTTTCCCACCGCGACGAGAATCGCAGCCTCGGCGCCGAGGCTTGCGCCGGCGAAGAAAATCGTCGGGACGCGCGGACGCATGAATTCGTAGGCCGCGAGCAAATCGCGATCGGCAAACTCGGTGCCCGATCTTCCTTCGGATTCGGTGAAGCCACGAAAGTCGAAGGTGAGCGCCTGATAGCCGTGATCGGCGAGCACTTTCGCAAAGTCGGTCCAGTCCGACTGATCGGCGGGGTACATGTGCGCCAGGATCACTCCCGTCGCGCCGCGACCATAGAGATGCCCGCGCAGCAGCACGCCGTCCGAAGTGGTGAATGACACATGCTCGCCGCCTAAATCCGGCTGCGCGTAGCCGGCGAGACTTGCCGGTGTCGGCGATGGGACCGGCGTCGCCGCGGCGGCTTGCGTCGAGTAACCAGCCGAACTGGAGCATCCGGCCGCGACGATCATGATGATCGCAAAGAGCGTCGAGGCGGCGACAATGCGTATCGACACCCCACGCAGATCGATCAGCCGGGCGCGAATCGTCGCACCTATTCGAGTCGCGGGAAGCACACCAGTTCCGGCGTGAGGGTGTAGCCGTAGGTTCTGCCTCGCCATTGGAACTTGCCTTGCGGCCCGCCAAAGACTTCGGTTACCGTCGCGATTTTCAGGCTCTCATCGTAGTTGTCGGATTGTATGGGCGCGTAGGCGAGGAATTGGCTGGCGCCTTTGGTGAGCGCGGGTCGAAGCTGCGGCCGGAAGTCGAGTTGAGCGATTCCCGGCTTCGGCGCCCATCCGCGCGACGGATCATTTTTGGCGCTAACGACCGCCCATCGCGGCGCCGAATCATGCGCAACCAAAACCCATTGGCGGCTCTCGATAGTGCCGTCATTTTCCATGCGCAGTTCCTCGATTCCCGGTGTGGTGCGCGCCAATTGATTGCAATGCTCTTGCAACTCCTCCTTCGGGACAACCACTCCGTTTCTCGAGAGTAGGGCAGCTCCGCCAGCATTCAGCGCGGCGTTCGCCGGTCCCGCGTCAGCGGGTAAGTTTGCGACCGCGGCGCGCGAGCATCCGCCGAGCGTCGCGCACAGAAATCCAACCACAATCGCGAACCGCCGCGTTCGCACGCTATCGCCGAGCGCCCTCATCGTCATCAGCCACAGGATGATACGTGGCCAGCACGGCGCCGCAAGCCTCGATCGCAGCGATTACGCCGTCAACGATACGTCCCGATTTCACCGTCGCAAGAAAATCGGCGACGATTTTGCTCCAGACGGTCTCGGGCGCCAGCGCGTGCGTCGCACGATCAGCAATGATTTCGACGTAATGCTCGCCGAGCGACACGAACAGCAGAATCCGGCGTTGATGGGGATTGCCGCCGTCGTGCGCGGCAAATTCGCGGCGCGCGAGTTGTCGCGCGTGAGTCTGCTTGATCCGCTTCGACACCAGCATCATCCTGATCGGCATCCAGTCCAACAGCATCGTGAGCGCGATCAGAGTTATCAACTCGATCAGCACCACGATGCGTGCACTAAGTGCCGGGCGCAGGATCGCGAGAACGCCGGCAACTGCGATCGCGCTTAGCGCGGCCGATAGTGGTGGATAAAGCGAATAGCGATCGCTGACGCGGGTGACGACCAGATCGAGATCGGCGGCGGTACTGCGTTCGACAGCTCCGATCGCGGCGTCGATGCGCGCGTATTCTTCAGGCGTGAATCGACTCTGCACAATCACCAACTTCCCGAAGCGCCGCCGCCGCCGAATGAACCCCCGCCACCCGAGAATCCACCGCCGCCGCTGCCGCCTGAAAATCCGCCACCGCCGCCTCTCCAGGGGTCATTGCCGTATGAACGACCCATCCGTCGAACAACGCTGTTCCGATTTCCCAAGCGGCTCCGGATCATCAGCAAAATCATCAAGATCACGGCGAGGATCGGGATCATTGAATTGAGATTGTTATCGTTCGAGACTCGCGGCGAGGTCGCTTCACTGCCGATCGAGGCGTCGCCGCCAAGCACTTTCACGATCGATGCGGTCGCGGCGAGCACGCCAGCGTTGAAATCGCCGCGCTTAAAGTTGGGCACCACATCCTGCTCGATGATGGTGCGGCTGATCGCGTCGGTAAGAGTGCCTTCGAGTCCGTAGCCGACTTCGATGCGAACCTTGTGTTCGGCCGGCGCGACGATCAGCATCGCGCCAGTGTTCTTGCCTTTCTGGCCGATACCCCAATGACGACCGAGTTGATATCCGAAATCCTCGATCGGATAGCCTTGCAGCGTCGGCAGGGTGACGACGACGACTTGCTGGCCGGTCGTCTGCTCGTGATGCGCCAGCATTTCGGTGAGCTGGCTCGTAGTCGAAGGATCGAGGATGCCGGCATCATCCACGACGCGGCCGGTGAGTTCAGGAAACTTCGGCTCGGCGGCAAAACTCGGCGCTGCGAACAACATCAACAGCACGAGCATCGCGCACGATGCTCGCGTGCAATCGTCGATTCTGTCGCGGCGCTGGAGCATCAGAATTTGACCGTCGGCGCCTGCTTCGCCTGCTCGCTGATGCTGAACGTCTCGCGAACTTTCAGGCTCGGGTAAACGATCGACGCCACGATGCGCCCCGGAAACGTCCTCAGCTCGGTGTTGTACGCCTGCACCGCGAGGATGTAATCGCGGCGCGCCACTGCGATTCGATTCTCGGTGCCTTCGAGTTGCGATTGCAGCGCCAGAAAATTCTGGTCCGATTTCAGCGCAGGATAATTTTCCGTCACCACCAGCAGTCGTCCGAGCGCGCCGGTCAACGCGCCCTGGTTTTGCTCGAACTCGTGGAACTTCTCCGGATTCGACAGGATATCCGGAGGCAGTTGCATCTGAGTCGCCTTCGCGCGCGCCTCAACTACTTGCGTCAGCACCTGCTGTTCCTGCTTTGCATAACCCTTCACCGTCTCGACCAGGTTCGGAATCAGATCTGCGCGGCGCTGGTACTGATTGAGAACTTCGCTCCACGCCGCCTTCACTTGCTCGTCGAAAGTCGGCAATCGGTTGATGCCGCATCCTTCGACGGCGAGCAGCGCGGCGATGCAAATCAGAAAGTAGGAGAGGGGCTTAAGTTGCCTCGATCGCATGCGGAAGTAGCCTCCTGGGTGACGCGTGGATCACCTGACCAAGAGACTATCACGCGCGGCAAATCGGCGGCCAAGTCGTATCGCGACGGTTCGGAAATTTCGCGCGACTGTTTTTCTAATCGCGAAATACCGGCGGACGAACGAATCCGCCGAATTCCTTTTCCGCCAACTGCGCGAAGCGAAGCGTCGTGCGATCCTCGAGATACGGTCCCGCGATTTGCAAGCCGGTCGGCATCCCATCGACGATGCGGCCGGTCGGCACCGCCGTCGCCGGCAAGTTTGCAACCGTGATAAGCCCGGGCCATTGAAGGTTGTCGAGATAGGGGCGCGGCTTGCCATCGACGAGCAGCGTTCGCGTGAACTGCCCGCCTTCCTCGATGCTCGACGTGTCATGAGGAAACGCGACGGTCGGCATGATTGGGCATAGCAGGACGTCGTACTTTTCGAAGAAGGCGCGCCACGCGCGGCTGATATGCTCGCGCTTCTCGGCGTGGCGCGCGAACTCCTGGTAACTCAGTCGGCCGGCGCGTGCGAATCGTGCGGCATAGCTCCGATCGTCGGGCGCAAAGGTGTCTGGAATCGGCGGCATGCCAGCGGCCATCACGGCGATCAGGATGTTGAGATAGACGTCGTAGCTGTCGACGGGATCGATCTCCGGGCGCGCCTTGTCATCGACCTTCACGCCGGCGCGGCGAAGATCGTTTGCATATTCCTCCATCGCCTGCAGGCAGCGCGCATCGATCGTGTA
Source organism: Candidatus Binatus sp. (assembly GCF_030646925.1). Taxonomy (NCBI): domain Bacteria; phylum Candidatus Binatota; class Binatia (SeqCode); order Binatales (SeqCode); family Binataceae (SeqCode); genus Binatus (SeqCode); species Binatus sp. (SeqCode). The sequence goes on from NZ_JAUSKL010000038.1 coordinate 45,551, forward strand.
GTGCTTCGCGTCGGCCCACATCGCGACCCGGAAATCGCTGAGCTTCTCGTGGCGGCTCGCCGGAATTCTCAGCGACCACGCAGTTTGATCGAGTTCCGCCGGCGATGCGAGCAGGTCCATCGCCAATTCCAGATCGTAAGCGCTGCGCGCGAGCGGACCGCCGACGCCCAGTTCAAAGTCGCTCAGGGACCCCGGCGGCGGTGGAATGTGGCCGCGCATCGGCACGATTCCATAGCTCGGCTTGTGGCCGTACACGCCGTTGAAATGAGCAGGGCATCGAATCGAACCGCCGATATCGCTGCCCAATTCAAGCGGAGTAAAACCTGACGCCAGCGCGGCAGCCGCGCCACCGGACGATCCACCGACCGTGCGCTCGACGTTCCACGGATTTCGCGTCAGCCCAAACAGCGCGTTGTAGGACTGATGATCGGCGGCGCCGGTCGGGAGGTTGGTCTTGCCGAAGAAAATCGCGCCGGCGGAACGGAAGCGCGCAATCGCGTCGGCATCGCGGGCCGGCCGATGATTCGCGAGCGCATCGATTCCGCACGTCGCCGGCATCCCCACGACTTCCCACGAATCCTTGATCGTCAATGGCAGCCCGTGCAGCGCGCCCGACGCATGACCTCTCGCCCGCTCCTCATCCGCGCGCCGTGCAGCGTGCCGCGCATTGTCGGCGTCGAGCGCGATCACGGCATTCAGGTTGTCGTTGTGAGCCTTGACGCGCGCAAGCTGAAGATCGAGCAGTTCGAGCGAGCTCAATTCCCGCGCCTTGAGCATCGCGATCAGATCGGTCGCCGATTTGAATTGGATGGGCATTGATTTCGATTCGGCTTGCCTGGTCATAAGGTCCCTCGATGCTGCGTTCCTTGTATCCTGAGCGAATTGACTCGTTCGGTCTTCGCGACATATCGCCTGCGGCCCCGCAACGCAACCAGCAAGGGGCATCCCGTCCGATGCGAGCGGGTTCATTCCGCTCGATGCTTCCGCTATAGGCTTGAATCGGAGCGGTTCAAATGGTCGCGAAGCTGGTACCGCTGGTACTGCGAAATCTTGGGCGGAATAGGCGCCGCACTCTCCTGACGATCCTGTCGATCGGAGTGTCGATTTTTGTGTTTGCGGCGCTCGCCAGCCTGCCGATGCTGGTCGATCAGATCCTGCGCGATCGCGCCAACTCGCTCCGCGTCATTACGCACAGCAAGGTCAGCGTGATGTACCAGTTGCCGGTCGCATACCTGCATCAAGTAAAATCCGTTCCGCATGTCGAGGCCGTTTCTGCTTACACGCTCTTCCTTGCCACCTACCGCGATCCAAGCGTGCAACTGCCGGCTATCGCAGTGACTCCCGAGAATTTTCGGCAAATCTGGCCGGACTGGGGCCTCAGCGAAGCTACTGAACAGAAGTTCCTCGAGTCGCGTTCCGCCTGCATGGTCACGCGCGCGCTGATGCGCCAGTACGGCTGGAAGATCGGCGACAACGTAATTCTGCACGGCACCATGTATCCGATCGACCTGCAAATAAAAATCGTCGGCGAAGTCGGCGATCGCGCGCCGGGCGTCGTGATCATTTTTCGCAGCGACTATCTCGACGAACTGATAGGACGCCCGGGCAAGGTCAACATCATCTGGTCGAAGATCGATAGTTCGCATTCGACGCAGCAGGTGATGGCGGATATCGATCGGATGTTCGCGAATTCGGCCGATGAAACTCAAACCGAGACCGAAACTGCGATGGTCAAGAACCGCGTTGGCGAAATGAGTCTGATGATCAACGGGGCGAAGGCGCTGGCCGCGATCGTCATTTTCGCGATCGCGCTGGTCGCCGCCAATACGGCTGCGATGGCGGTGCGCGAGCGGCGCGGCGAAATCGCGGTGATGCGCGCGATTGGTTTCTCCCGCGATTCGATCGTCGTCGCGATCCTGGGCGAGGGCGTCGCGATCGGGATACTCGGCGGACTGGTTGGATGCGCGATGGCGCGGGCGGGATTCGTCGCACTGCCGTATCTCGCGGCAGAACTCGGCCCGATTGCGCTGCAGCTCAAGATGTCGGCGCGGGTGCTGATCAGCAGCTTCGCGGTGGCTACGATCATCGGCGCGGCCAGTTCGCTGGTGCCGGCTTTCACCGCGACTCGCGGCAGCGTCGCGCGCTCGCTACGCCCGGTCGGTTGAGCGGGCTCGCGACTATTGCGCTGTCGCAGCGGCAGGTGAGTGCGATAAGATTCGCGCGTCGAAAACGTCAGGCATTAGCGAGGCATCTATGACAGCTCGGGAAAGGCGGGGATGGATCATCGTCGGCGCGATTTTCGTCACGATGTTTTTCATCTGGGGCGCGATCAATTCCGGCGCGGTGTTCTTCGTGCCCGTGCTCAAACACTTCGGATGGACGCGCGCGAAGTTGTCCGTGGCGCTGTCGATCGGATGGGTGACCGGCGGCGCGGCGGGCCCGTTCATCGGATGGCTCGCCGACCGAATCGATCCCAAAAAGATGATGGTCACCGGCGCCACGATTACCGGCCTGCTATGGCTCGCGCTCAGCCGCGCGAACAGTTTCGGAGAATTCCTCGTAATCAACGGCCTGTTTGGAATTTGCGTCGGCGCTTCGACCTCCATTCCGGTTTCGCTGTTGATTGCGAACTGGTTCGAGCATCGGCGCGGCCTTGCGATGGGTATCGCGTTTTCCGGCAGCACGCTCGGCGGCGCAGTCATGACGATCGTCGCAAGCCACGCAATCGTAACGAGCGGCTGGCGCGTCGGTTATGTGACGTTGGCATTGCCGATCCTGCTGATAGTGGTCCCGTTGATCGTGTTTTTTGTCCGCAATCGAAACTCGACCGAAGGGCGCGAGTCGGCCGACGCCGCCAGCGCGGTGCCGGGCGTTCAGGTCGATAGCGCGTCGTACGAACTGCCCGGATTGGAGCTATCGCAGGCGACCAGGACTCGATCGTTCTGGCTGATCTGCGCGGCGCAGTTTTTTGCCGGCTCGTCACTTGGCCTGGGGCCTCACTTCGTCGCCTATCTGACCGGCGTTGGCTATAGCCCGACCTTCTCGGCGACGGTGGTGAGCATCTACTTGCTGATGACTACTGCCGGGATGCTGCTAGGCGGTCCGCTCGCCGATCGCTTCACCTCGAGGATAGCGTTAACGAGCACCTACACGCTCGCATCGCTAGGAACGGCTGCACTGCTGGCGGCGGCGCATCCTATCGCGCTGGCGGTAAGCGTTCTTGGTGCGGGCTTTGCCGGGGGCGCGCTAGCAGTGCAGACGCCGCTAGTCATGATCGAATCACTGGGAGTCAGGCGGCTTGGCTCGGTGCTGGGTGTCACCGGAATCTTCTACACCATCGGCGCCGCGATAAGCCCAATCGCGACCGGTCGCATCTTCGATGTGACCGGCAGCTATAGTATGGCGATTGGGTCCTTCGTGGTGTTCCTGATGGTATGCGCGTTCGCGATATTCCGATGCCGTCCGCTTGGTCACGAGCAGTTACTTTTCGAGACCCCCGCGCCGTCGCGCGCGGCTTAGCGACCAGGCAATCACAATCCCTTGCCGCCGTTTCCGCAGAAAGAGACGGTGTAGTTCACCAGTAGGTTCGTGGTGTTCGTGCAGCTCCAATCGCTCGAGGTATCGTCGAACTGGTACGAATAGGCGCTCGGGCAGGCAGCCTTGAAGATCGAAATGTAATTGTTGCTGCCGGTCTTGATTTGATTATTGGCGTTGGTCCAGTTTTGGTTCACGGCCCCGCAGACGCCGGTATAAACCGAGTTGACCTGGCAGATGCATTGTCCCCCGGTGCACGCCAGCCCCTGTTTGTTCAAGCAATTCGTGCTGGCGGTACAGTCGGAGTTACTCGAGCAGGATTTCACGTCGTTGCAGACGCATCCCTCGGGATCGCTTGCGCCCGAGCATTCGGTGACGGCTTGCGCCTGGACGGCGCCGCTCGCCGGAAATTTGCGAACGGTCTTTTCGAGGCAATACTGGCCGGTGGCGCATCCGCTGTCGGAAGTGCAGGTGGTTGCAGTCGCCGTGAAGTTGTCAGCGTTCCAAACTAACTCTCCGAAGGCGGCGTTACCTGTGGCTGTCGCGGTTATAGGAGGTACGCAGAAGGTTAGCTGTGCGCCTGAGCCGTCATTGGTAAGCGTGCCGCACTTATAGCCGGGAAACGGAAAAATAAAGCTTGCCGACGGGCACACCTTGCCATCATCGGCTGTGCTGGTGCATGCGCCGTTCTGCGGGATGGTTCCGTTGCCAGGGACGCAGACTCCGGCGCCGGCTGGAAAAGTGATCTTGCTTGCGGCGGTGAAGGTCGGATTGAAGATGCACTTGGTGCCGGGCGCGCAATCGTCGGCGGAAAAGCAGATTGGCGTGCCGGCATTCGCCGATACTAAATTGATCGGATTGCCGAATGGATCGCGTTCCGTGGTCAGCTTGTTCGCGCATAGGAAGAAAGAATTGTTCTGTGCGCTGCAGGTAGGCGTACCAGCTCCAGCTCCCGCGCAGTAGTCATCGGGCGAATCGCAGGCGGTTACACAATGACCGCCGGAACATGGCGCCTTACGGGGGCAATCGCTCGCGGCGGTGCAGCTAAGACTCGAGTCAGTAACCCTCAGCACCGCGGGGCAGGTCGTCAGCAAAGGATCGGGCGCCGTTTGAGAGTAACTGCAAGCGCCGGTCTGGCAGGTGGAAGTCGTGGTGCGCCAGGCCAGCTTATAGGGCGAAGTGGAAGTCGAAGGGTCTGGCACGTTGCCGCCGAGCACTGTCGAAAATTTCGGCACTACGGTTCCGCTATTAGCTGTGGTCGCGCTGCCGGTGGCGTCATTGAACAACCACTCGAAGGAGCCCGCTGAGGCGGTGATTACCGATTGCTTCAAGCCGCCTTGCCCGTTGTGATAAGGGCTGCTGGGTTTCCAGCCAAGAGTGTCAGTCGGTGGCACCGCCTGCACGGTAAGCGGCACATTATATCCACTGACGAGACTTACATCGTAGTTATCCTGACCGCTCAGACCCGCCAGACTCATCTCAAATAGTGTCGCGCGATTGGCAGTACCGACGCCGAAGCAGTCCAGTTTCCCACCGCAGTCGCCGGTGTCGCAGCTAAGGTTCGCGCCCGACCCGGTACAGCCGGTGCGTCCCCAAATCCGGGCGCTAGGATACGCGGCTGGTACCAGCAGCGAAGTCTCGGTCGCGCAATGAAACTTGCCAGTCGCACCCGCAACACAAGCGGCGCCGTAGCAATTTGTCGTGTTGCTAGCCGCCGCGGCGGGACAGCTACACTGGCTGTTTACGCATTTCGAACCGGATCCCGGACACGGATTGGCCGAGGCGGCGTTGCATGATGGGGCCAGTTCCCATCCATGGGCGGGCGTCACGTCCTGGACTTTGCTGAAAGCGGCGATCCAGATTGGTTGCGGGCAGTTATTGGCAAAATTGATCTCGTGGGTAGTCGGCGCCGCTGCGAGCGCATCGCGACTATTCGATGACAGGCTTGATATCAAGAGCAGGGCGACGATCATGATTGCGCATTGGCTGAAGTAGCGAATAAGACGATTCATCGAGGGTCCTTCTTGTGGCTACAGCTTAAGAGCGATGCCAAATGGGAGGTCGAGAGCAGTCGCGGAACCCGCAAGAACCGCGACCGGGGCGACGTCGCCGCTTGCACCCGAAGTAAAAGTAAGGATGCTGTTGTTGAGGCTGCTCGAGACGAGCAGATTGCCTTTGCGATCGATAGCGAGGCCGCCCGGTCCATCGATTCCAGTTGCGGTGCCGCTGATTATTGCGCTCGGTGGAACATCGCCGTTCGAGTTGGGCGGGTAGATGGTGATGCTGTCGCCCTCAAAATTCGCGACGTACAAATTGCCGGACGCGTCGAAGGCAAGGGCGTCGGGCGACTTAAGGCTCGTGCTGAGGCCATAGATGCGAGCGATGAAGGCCGCATTGCCGTTTGCGCCGGGTGCATACTCGGTAATCGAGTTAGCCGCGGTGTTTGCGACAAAGAGGTCGCCGGCCTGATCGAGCGCGACGTCTTCGGGCATCCTCAATCCAGTTGCAGGTCCGTTGATCGAGAGAATCGGCTCCGCGTCGCCGTTGCTGCCGGCTGGATACACGCAAATCGTGTTACCGCCGGCGTTCGCGACGTAGATCTGCCCCGCAGAGTCAACGATCACACCTTCGGGGTTTTGCAAGCGCGTGTTATCGCCAACGATCGTTCGAGTCGGAGCCGTATCGCCGAAGCTCTTGGCGGCGAACACCGCGATGCTGCCATTGGAGTTCTCGGTCGGGGGATTTGTCTGATCGTTGGCGACGTACACCGCCCCGGCCGAATCCACATAGACGTCCTGGGGATTGTCGAGCGTGGTGTTCGACCCGGTCAGCGTTTTGCGCGGCTTCGCATCGCCGCTCGACTTCGACCGATAGAATGTCACTGTGCTGCTGTTGCCGTTAGGCGCGATCAGACTCTGCGATGACGACGATACCGGGCCTGCGCCGCCCCCGTCGTTGCCGCATCCCGCGCTCGCGAGCAGGACTGCCGAGAACAGCCAGAGCGCCACCTTCGATTGTTTGCTCAAGGATTCCCCCGTCGCACTTTAATAGAACACGCCGCAACGCCACGCCCAACAGCATCTAACCACGCATAGGCTTCGATCGGCGAGGGAATTCTACACATGAGTTCGCTGGAAAAAAAGCGCGAGTCGCGTTTATCGACCAAAAGAAAACGGCGACGGAGCTTCGATCTCCCCCGCCGCTATCGCTTTGCGAAATTCCAGTACGATCGACGCGTTACGCGACTTCGAACAGTCCCGCGGCTCCCATTCCACCGCCCACGCACATCGTGATCACGACGTACTTGACGCCGCGCCGTTTGCCTTCGATCAGCGCGTGCCCGACCATGCGCGAGCCGCTCATCCCGTACGGATGCCCGATCGAAATCGCGCCGCCATTCACGTTGAGGCGCTCGTCGGGGATGCCGAGCTTATCGCGGCAATAGATCACCTGGCAGGCGAACGCCTCGTTCAATTCCCAGAGCCCGATGTCGTCCATCTTGAGGCCGTTGCGCTCGAGCAATTTCGGCACCGCGAACACCGGCCCGATTCCCATCTCGTCGGGCTCGCATCCCGCGACCGCCATCCCGCGATAAATCCCCAGCGGATGCAGCCCACGCTTTTCCGCCTGTTTGGATTCCATCAGGACGCAGGCGGACGCGGCGTCGGAAAGCTGGCTCGCGTTGCCCGCGGTGATGAATCCGCCGGGGCCCTTGACCGGCGGCAATTGCAGCAGCCCTTCGAGCGTGGTGCCCGGACGATTGCATTCGTCGCGCTCGAGCGTGACCTCCTGATGCGTCGTCGTGCCGGTCTTCTTGTCGTCGAAGCGCTTGGTCACCTTGGTCACGACGATCTCGGCATCGAAGAGGCCGGCCTGCTGCGCCTTGAAGGTGCGCTGCTGGCTCTGGAACGAATACTGGTCCTGCGCTTCACGCGAAATGTTGTAGCGCTTCGATACTATTTCGGCAGTATCGATCATTGCCATGTACACTGCGGGCGCGCGCTTCAGAACGATGGGATCGGCCTGCCTGAACGCGTTCATGTGCGCATTCTGCACCAGGCTGATCGATTCGACGCCGCCCGCGACCACGGTTTGCATCCCGTCCACGATGATCTGCTTCGCCGCCATCGAGATGCTCATCAGGCCCGACGAGCACTGGCGATCGACGCTCTGGCCCGCGATGCTGGTCGGCAACTCGGCGGCGATTGCGGCCTGGCGTGCGACGTTGAAGCCCTGCGTTCCCTGCTGCAGCGCGGCGCCCATGATCACATCGTCGATCTCGCCGGGTTCGACTTTCGCGCGCTTGATCGCTTCCTTGATAATCGGCGCGGCCATCGACGGCGATTCGATATCGTTGAATGCGCCGCGATACGCCTTGCCGATCGGCGTGCGGGCGGTTGAAACGATTACGGCTTCTCTCATGAAGGACTCCCTGATTTCCCGCGCGCCGCGACAATACCGCTCGCCGCGCACTGGCTGATGCGAACAGCTAATCTCATCTGCATCAGCTTGTCAGTACATTGATCTCACCGCTTACTTCGAGACGTGCAGCGGCGGCTTTTTTGCGGCCCACGGACGCGCCTGTTCGAGTTGCGATGCGATCCGAAGCAAGCTCGCCTCATCGCCGAAGCGTCCTGCGAACTGCACGCCGATCGGCAAGCCGGCGGCGCTCCAGTAAAGCGGCAGCGAGATCGCGGGCTGTCCGGTCGAGTTGAACAGCGGCGTGAACGGGCAATACGCAAAAACGTGGCGAGTCCATTCCATCGCGGTCATCGCCTCGCGATTTTGATTGATCTCGCCATGCGCCGCCGGCGGCCGCGCGATCGTCGGCGTCACATGCAAATCGTACTTCTGAAAGAAAGCGCCGGTCAGCCGCGACAGCGTATTGCCATGCCCCATCGAGCTGATTAGTTCGGTCGCGGTGCGAGCCTTGCCGTCCTCGTAGCACGCGAGCGTCACCGCTTCGAGGTTGTCCTGGCTCGGTTTGCGGCCGAGATCTGCTGCCGCCGCATCGATCGACGACGCGGTGAACGCCGTCCAGATCACGTGCACGTTGCGCAGAAAGGTCTCCCAATCGTAAACCGGGCGATCCTCGACCAGCGTATGCCCGAGGTCCTCGAGCAACTTCACCGTCTCGTGCACCGCGTTTACGCATTCGGGATCGATCTTTTCTCCAGAAGCGGGCGTTGTCGTCCACGCGATCCTGAGCTTGCCGGGCGCCGCGCCGACTTCCTGCATATACGGCCGCGCCGGCGGCGCCAGCAAACCGGGCGCACCGACGTCGGCGCCGGCCACCGCGTCGAGCATCGCAGCCGAGTCGCGCACGCTGCGGCTGACGATAAATTCGATCGCGAGTCCGCACAGCGGATCGGCGTAGTCGGGGCCGGTGGGTACGCGATCGCGCGTCGGCTTGAGACCGACCAGCCCATTGCACGACGCCGGGATTCGAATCGATCCGCCGCCGTCGTTCGCATGTGCAATCGGAACGATTCCCGCCGCCACCGCCGCGCCCGATCCGCCGCTCGATCCGCCGGCGCTGCGGCCTTGCATCCACGGATTGTGCACCGGTCCGAAGAGCGTCGTCTCGGTGGTTGGGTTGTAGCCGAATTCGGGCGTCTGTGTGGTGCCGACCAGCACGATACCGGCGCGGCGGAAGCGCGCCATCAGTTCGGTGTCTTCCTTCGGCACGAATCCTTGCGTCAGCTTCGATCCCATGTCGCAGCGCACGTTTTTCGCGTGGACAATAAGCTCCTTGATCACGAACGGCACGCCGGTGAACGGTCCTTTAGGCAAGCCCGCCGCGATCTCCGCGTCGGCGAGCGCCGGCAAAGTTTGCAGCACGGCGTTCAGTTTCGGATTGACCTTCGCAATTCCCGCGAGCGCGGCTTCCTTGAGTTCCTTGGGCGTTACTTCCTTGCGCTCGACCAGCGCCGCAAGCCCGAGTCCGTCGAGGGAACTATAGTCGTTGAGCGAAATCATTTTTTTCGTGGTCCTCCGGCAATCGTGAATTATCGTGCAACCAAATCGCGTAGCGATATAATGCCGCGTACCACACTTTTCATCGAGTTTGCGAGTTACGCGTCGAACGGCGTAAACGCCCGCATCCGATCGGTCTGCGACCGGTGGTGACCTGACAGTCCCGACGCTTTCTCGGCGTTAGAAAGTAATCAGCGGCTTGATTACTCCGTCGAGCTTTTGATCCATCACTTTGAATGCCTCGTCGAGCCGATCGAACGGGAACGTATGCGTCGTCATCGCGGTCGGATCGACGCGCTTATTTTGAAGCAGGAGCAGCATCCGCTCCATCCTGAGGCGTCCGCCGGGACAAAGGCCCGTTCGGATCGATTTTTCCGCCATCCCGACGCCCCAATCGAGCCGCGGGATACCGACCAGATCGCCCTTGCCGTGATAGCCGACATTTGAAACCGTGCCGCCCGGCTTGGTGACCTTCATCGCGTTTTGAAACGAGACCTCGGAGCCGAGCGCTTCGATCGCGCAATCGACGCCGCGGCCGCCGGTGAGTTCTATGATACGCGCGACGGGATCTTCCTTGCTGAAATCGACGATCACGTCGGCGCCGTAGGACTTCGCCAGTTCGCAGCGCTTTGGAATGGAATCGACGCCGATGATCAGTCCCGCGCCGCGGAGTTTCGCGCCTGCGATCGCCATCAGGCCCACTGAGCCCAGTGCGAATACGGCTACCGCGCCGCCGATCGGGATGTCGCCATTCTCGGCAGCCATTGAACCCGTCGTCATCATGTCGCAGCAATAAACGGCGGCATCGTCGGATACGCCGCTCGGGATCAGCGCCATGTTCGCATCGGCCTCATTGACGTGGAAATATTCGGCGAACACGCCGTCCTTCAGATTGGCGAATTTCCAACCGCCGAGCGGCGCGCTCGATTGCGACGGATGCCCGGCTTGCGATGCGAGTTCGCCCCAATCGGGCGTGATCGCGCCGACCACCACGCGATCGCCGCGCTTGAACAGCTTCACCTCGGAGCCGACTTCATGCACGACGCCGACGGCTTCGTGGCCGAGCGTGAGATTCTCGCGCGGACCAATCGCGCCGTGCACGGTGTGCGAATCCGAAGTGCAGATCAGCGCCTTGGCGGTTTTGACGATCGCGTCGTTGGGGCCGGCCTTGGGAATCGGCTTGTCCATGAAGCCGACGTTGTGCAGCGATTTCATGACGAAGGTTTTCATGCCGGCGCCTCCAAGCCTCGACGAAATGGACTAGCGAGATGCGTGCTGTTCGGGGCTTGCTTCCGCGAGCAGCGCCGCAGCGGCTTTCTCGACCCGCGTACCTTTGAAAAAGTTCGGATTGGCTTCGCCCCAGAATCGAACCGGATTGGCGAACACGAAATCGCGGAAGTCATCGTCGGTGATGAGATTGTCTTCGACCAGTTCGTAGGCCTCGGGTACCACGTCGTTCATGTTCTGGACGTCGAAGTGTCCGATATCGGAGCCGAAGAGAACGTTGAGCTTGGCGTTGTACGGATTCGCTTTTCGATTGAAGGCGTACGAGTTCAGCGGATCGTCGGCTTCGCACCCGAAGTAGAAATTGCGGGTGAACAGTTCGCGGATATCTTCAGCGCGTTCGATTTTGCACGCGGCGTAATCGTCGAGTTCGCGAAGCCCGCCGGTCGCGACGCTCTGTTCGGCTTGCAGGCTCGCTTCGATTCCATCGATCTTGTTTTCGAGCCATCGGCCGCCGTACTGGCGCATTAGTTTTGCCAGCAGCGGACGATTCAGGTTGGCCGGGTTCACTTCCTCGAGCGCTTCGCGGTTGCGCTTCTTCCAGTGGCCAATCAGATCGCTGTAGAGCCCGCAGGCCCATCCGACGCCGCCTTCGAGGAATCCCATTTTGAGAGTCGGGAAACGGCGCGTGACGCCGCCCAGAAACATCGCCTTGCAAACGGCCTCGCTGGCTGCGGCGAAATGCCCGATATGATTGAAAACGAAATTGCTCGGAGAGACGCGCAGCCCCGAGCCGCGCGAGCCGGAATGAAAGGTCGGCGAGATGCCGAGTTCGACGCACTTCGCCCACACCGGATCGTAGTTGTATTCGCTGTCGAGGCCGAGCATGTCGAACCAGGTCGCGAAGCGCGCGGCGTCGGGGGTCTTTTCGAGGATCGCGGGAATCGGGCGTCGCACCAGGCTGGCCATCATCACGACCTTCAGTCCCAGCGAGACGACGTGCTCGAGTTCGGCGATCGCTTCGTCGGGCGTATGCATCGGAATCACTGCGGCGGGCGTCAGCCGATCGGCGAAATCCGAAAAATAGTCGGCGACGAAATTGTTGAATGCACGGCAGGTGACGCGCCGCGTCTCATCGTCGGGATGAAACGGCACGCCGAGTCCCGAAGTTGGATAAAGGACGCAGAAATCGATGCCGAATTCGTCGAGGCGCTGATAGAGCAGATTCGGCATCAGCTCGGTCGCGCGATCGAGGGTGTTTTTGGTCGGGATCGGCCAGAATGCCTCCTGCGCGCGGCGTTTGCGCTTACGATCCTCGCTGGTCTCGTCGAGCGCTTTCGCGACGCGGCCGTTGAATGAGCGAAAGCCGTCGACGGCGCGCTGCCCGCCGTGCTTTTGCAATTGCTCGAGGATGATGGGACCGAATTCGAGCCAGTGACCGTCGGCATCGATGACGGGATGCTTGAGACTTGCGCGAATCTTCTGCGCGTGGGAACCGTTCTCGCTGGACATCGGATTGCCTCCGGGATTTTTTGCTGGCGATACCGACCGAGCTTAGTATCGAAACGCCGCTGCGGCCAAGTGGTGGAGGAATTTAGAATCCATATTTGCTTGAACGGCACTACAGTCGCTGCGCGGCTTGCCATCCGAGTTCGGCCATCAGGCGCGCCCGCGCGCCGCGCTCGGCAGCGTCGGGACCGCTCGCATTGCCCATCTTCGCGCGCATCGCGATTCCCTGCGCGATCGCTGCGCCGCGGAAAAATGAAAACGCGTCGAAGAACGTCATGTCGCTCACGTCGTCGCGTCCGACGCGTTCGCAATACTTCGCGATGAAATCCTCTTCGGTGGGGATGCCGAGCGCTTTCAAATCGAGTCCCTGGAAGCTCAGCACGCCGTCGATCCCAGGCGGGCAATGATACGGCCGGCAGCACCACGCGATATCGCCCAGCGGATGCCCCAGCGTGGACAATTCCCAATCGAGCACCGCGACGATTTTCGGCTCGGTCGGATGAAATATAATGTTCTCGATGCGATAGTCGCCGTGCGCGATCGTGGTCTCGTCGCGCGCCGGGATGTGATCGCGCACCCACGCGATGAGCTTGTCCATCTCGGGGATTTCTTCGAACTTCGACGCTTCGTACTGCTTCGTCCAGCGCGCGACCTGGCGCGCGACGTACGCCTGCGGGCGTCCGAAATCGCCGAGGCCGACCGCCGCGTAATCGACTTTGTGCAGGCGCGCGAGCACGTCGTTCAACGAGTCGTAGCACGCCGCGCGCTCGTCGAGACTCGAATCGGGCATCAGCGGATCGCGCATGATGCGTCCATCGACGCATTCCATGACGAAAAACGCGGTGCCGATCACCGCCGGATCCTCGCATAGCAGATGGACGCGCGGCACCGGAACGTCGGTGTTCGCGAGCGCGTTGATGATGCGGTATTCGCGCTCGACCTGATGCGCCGATTGCAGCAGCGTGCCGGGCGGCTTTTTGCGCATCACGTAGCGCTCGCGTGGCGTTTGCAGCATGAAGGTCGGATTCGATTGGCCGCCGACGAATTGCCGCACCGTCAGAGGTCCGCTGAAATCCGGCATGCGTTCGCTGAGATAGCGCTCGAGCGACGATTCGTCGAAGCGATGGTTCTCTCTGACCGGTGAGACTTCCTGCTCGATCGCCATTTTCCGAACTCCAGTGAAGCGCGCGAATCTGAAAACGATGGCTAGTTTACCGCCGCCGGCGCGCGATTGAACAGAACAATCGCGGGGTCCCGCGCCGCAAAAAAGAAACGCCGCAATCTCGATTGAGACTGCGGCGTCGTTGATCGAAGGGCTTTTATCATACAGCCGTGATGCGAGTCACGACTTTAGTGATGCACGCAACAGCGACGATCACGCGGTGTGTGCGTTTACCGATTGAGCAAGTTTATCGACTTGCACGACCAACTGGCGCCCTTGCCGCGTGAGAAATCGTTCGCGCTCGAGTTGCGCGAGATGCTCGGTGACGCGCGGCCGCGAAGCGCCGACCAGATTCGCAATGTCCTTGTGGCTGAACGACACCCGCAGCAGCGTGCCGCGCGATTCCTCGATACCGAAATCCGAGCACAGCTCGAGCAGCGCGACCCCGATCCGATCGTGAAGGCCGAGACTCAGAAAACTCGAGCTGCGCAACAGCAGCCGGTACCATTGCCTGAGATTGTTCTGCTGAAAAACCTTGGAGGGCGACTCACCCGCATTTTCGGCGATGCCGTCGAAGGTGTTCCAGTTCAAACTGCCGACCCTGCAATCGTTGTAGGCTTCGCATTGAAAATCGAAGTGGCTGATCGGCAGCGTGGGGAACTGGGGAATCGGCCCCGGCGCAATCAACGCGACGGTGACCCGTTCGCGCCGCGCGTTCAGGCACGTGATGCGCGCGATGCCGCTCACCAGGATATGAGCCGCTGACGACATCTCCCGCTCGAGCAGGATTATGTCGCGTCGCTTGAAGTTGCGTAGCGCTAATGCGCTTGCCAAGAGTGTAAGTTCGGTGCGCGAAAGCCAGGAAAGAGTTTTGAGGCGGGTCAGCTTTTCGAGGTCCGTCTGACGCGAACTCTTGGTTTCATTCAAGTTTGCACCTTCATCAGGATGCAACAAGTGGTAGTCCTCCGGCGGCCGGAAGGGAAACGAATTTGTTACCTGGAGTACACCGATCGCGTCCTGCCTTTTACGCCACCACAATTAGTTATCAAAATGCAATCTGATAGTCAACTCGATACCGGCGGGCGGCGTCTGCTGAGCGGTTTGCCGGCGGCAATCAACACGCGGACTGAGGATTTCAGCAATGGGCGGTCCCTGGCGCGCGGAGGCGGGCGTTCAGTCGGCCTGCGGAGGCTGCGGTCCGGGGACCATCCCCTCCAAATCGGGATCCTGGCCCTGCGGAGGCGCGGGGTCGTTCTGCTTTTGTGCGGCACGCCTCTGCCGGCGGGCTTCCTTGTCCTGCTGCTTCTGTTTGCGAGACTGCTCTTTGCGGCGTTTGTTATCCACCTGATAATCCTTCCCGGTGAGCCGTCGCCGGCGACCGTCGATATCCGATTTGGGTCAGCGCAGGTGTGCCGCGGAAAACTGCGAGGGCTGGGTTGCCGATGCGGGGCGGCGAAGTCGAGCACTGCGCATGGCAGAGTCTATGCTCTTCATTGAGGCGATGATACTGCGATCGAATGTAGGCCAACTCGTTTCCACAGAATTGCTTCGAGAATGGTTTTTTTGTCACTTTTGCGGTTTAATCGACCGCACTTGCGCTGATACGTTATTGGAGGCAGCGTGTTCGACAAAGTAGAGACTCGCAGATGAAGAATTCGAAGTCTAACAAGACCAAATCCGTCAGCCTGCCCAAGGCTCCAACCGGCATTCAAGGTCTGGACGAGATTACTTTTGGGGGATTTCCGAAGGGACGTTCCAGCCTGATCTGCGGCAGCGCCGGATGCGGAAAGACGTTGCTGGGCTTGGAGTTTTTGGTAAATGGCGCCCGGCAATTTAACGAGCCGGGGGTGTTCTTAGCATTCGAGGAGAGTCCGCAAGAGCTGATTGCGAACGTTTCCTCGTTGAAATTTGACCTCGACAGACTGGCCGAGGACGGTTTGGTAACGCTCGATCATGTTCGGATCGAGCGCGCCGAAATCGAGGAGAGCGGTGAGTACGATCTCGAGGGCCTGTTCATCCGTTTGGAACATGCAATCGATAAAATCGGAGCAAAGCGGGTGGTGCTCGACACGCTCGAGGGATTGTTCGCGGGCTTCTCGAATGAGGGTATAATCCGGGCGGAATTGCGCCGCCTTTTTCAATTCCTCAAAGACAAGGGCGTGACCTCGGTCATAACCGCCGAGCGCGGCGATGTGACGCTGACGCGGCAGGGACTCGAGGAGTACGTCGCTGATTGCGTGATCCTGCTCGACAATCGAATCAACGATCAGGTCTCGACGCGGCGGCTCAGGATTATAAAGTATCGAGGCTCAAGCCACGGTGCGAATGAGTATCCATTCCTGATCGACGAGGGCGGTTTTTCAGTGCTGCCAATTACGTCGCTGGGCTTGCAGCATCAGGTTTCCAATGAAGCCGTGCCGACCGGGGTGCCCGACCTCGATGCGATGCTGGGAGTAGGCGGCTACTATCGCGGCAGCAGCATCCTCGTTTCCGGTACCGCGGGCACCGGGAAATCGACGCTAGCGTCGTCGCTGGTGATCTCCGCCAATCAACGCGGTGAGCGTGCACTGTATTTTTCGTTCGAAGAGTCGCCGGGCCAGATTGTTCGCAACATGCGTTCGGTCGGAATCGATTTGCAGCCGGGAATCAACAAGGGCCTGTTAAAGATCAATGCTAATCGGCCGGCCTTCTTCGGGCTCGAGATGCACCTGGTGTCGA
Source organism: Candidatus Binatus sp. (assembly GCF_030646925.1). Taxonomy (NCBI): domain Bacteria; phylum Candidatus Binatota; class Binatia (SeqCode); order Binatales (SeqCode); family Binataceae (SeqCode); genus Binatus (SeqCode); species Binatus sp. (SeqCode). The sequence goes on from NZ_JAUSKL010000038.1 coordinate 61,674, forward strand.
TTCATAAGTTGATTAACGAGTTCAAGCCAGCGGTAGTGGTGATCGACCCGATCACGAGTTTGGTCTCGGCCTCGAACTACGATGACGTGCGTGCGATGCTGACGCGCCTGATCGACTTTCTCAAATTCGAAAAGATCACCGGCTTATTCACCAGCCTTTCCAACGTCGATGCCAACTTCGAAAAAACCGATATCGAGGTGTCTTCATTGATGGACACCTGGTTGCTGCTAAGCGATATCGAATTGAACGGAGAGCGTAATCGCGGCCTGTATGTTCTCAAATCGCGCGGCATGGCGCATTCGAATCAGATTCGCGAGTTCATACTAAGCAGAAACGGGATCAAATTGATCGACGTTTACGTGGGTACCGGCGGCGTCTTAACCGGTTCGTCGCGGCTTGCGCAAGAAGCCCGCGATCAGGAAGATGTTGTTGCACGCCGGCAGGAAGTTGAAATGAGGTCTGCGTCGCTTGAGCGCAAGCGCAAGTCACTCGAGGCGCAGATTGGTGTATTGCGCGCGGAATTTCAGGCCGAGGCAGCTGAAATAGGGCGTCTGGTTTCGCAGCAGGAACAGCGCGACCAGCGGCTGGCCGAGGAGCGTTCCCAGATGGCGAGCAGCCGGAAAAACAACTCGCGACTCGGCACTGGCAGAGGTTGAGCGGAAGGCCAAAAAAACGGGCAGTCCGCAAACCCGTTCTCCAAAGGGAATTAGGAGAAGAGACGCAAAGAAGATCATGTGGAATCTGCGGCTCTATATCGCGGGCCAAATCGCTAAGTCGATTACAGCACTCGCTAATCTAAGACGAATGCACGATCAGGAATTGGACGGCCGCTACCGGGTCGAAGTGATCGGCTTGATGAAGCATCCCGAACTCCCCGCAACGACCAAATCGTCGCGATTCCAATCCTCGTTCGCAAGAGTACCGGAACCGATGAAACGCATCACGGTAGATCTCTCCAGTACCGAAAAGTTCTGCTCAGTCTGGAGATAACGAAGACCATGGGGATTTGACCGATGGCGAAACCCAGGCTGAAGAAAGCGGCTCCTCGGCGCGACGATTACGTACTCCGACTTTACACCAGCGGTTCGACGCCTCGTTCCGCGCGCGCGATCGCCAATCTCCACAAGATCTGTGAAGACCGCCTGAAGGGGCATTACCAGCTCGACATCATCGATCTTTATCAACAACCCGAACTGGCGCAGAGCGACGATGTGATCGCGGTCCCGACTCTGGTCAAGGAATTGCCGCCCCCAAAACGAAAAGTCGTCGGCGACCTTTCCGATGAGGCACGAGTTTTGATCGGCCTGGCTTTGACCGTGCACGCTGCGAGCTGATGAATACGATCAAAACCAAATCTCCCCGAAAATCCTCGAGGGCCACCGCGGCCAAGAAGACCGCCGCGCGGATCAAACCTCGTGACCGTTCCAGTTCGCGCGCTAACAAGGCCGTCCCGAATATCCGCGTCGCCGATCTTGAAGAACTGCGGATCAGGTTAGAAGAGGCAGAGGCCACTTTGGCCGCGATTCGCGGCGGCGAAGTCGATGCCCTGGTAGTGCACGGTCCGGAAGGCGAACAGGTCTTCACGCTGAAGGGCGCCGGTCAGCCCTACCGGGTGATGATCGAGAGGATGAATGAGGGCGCGGTCACCGTCAGTTCGGAAGGTACGTTGCTGTACGCGAACCGCCGCTTCGCGCAACTGGTTGGAATGAAGCTCGATAAAGTGATCGGGCATTCGCTCTTTGATCTGATCATCGCCAAGGATGCGGCTATCCTGCAAGCCCTGTTGCGCGAAGCTCGCAAGAGCCAGAGCAAGTGTGAACTCACGCTCAATGCGCCGTCGCAGGCGATGGTGCAATTGTCGGGCACCGCTCTGCAAATCGATGGCGTGCCCGCCATCTGCATCGTGGTTACCGACCTGACCGAGCGGCGCCGGAGCGAGGAAATTGCCGCCTCGGAAAATCTCGCGCGCTCGATCCTCGATCAGACCGCCGAGGCGATCGTGGTTTGCGATCCCAATGGAACCATCATCCGCGCGAACAACGCGGCGGCGATGCTCGCGCAACAAAATCCGCTGCTCCGGCTCTTTCCGGAAGTCTTTCAGCTTTTCCGCGCCGCGCACGGTTCGGCTCGGGAAGATCAGGAGCCATTGTCGGTGCTCGAGCCAGCCCTGAAGGGCGAGACGCTGCGGGGAATCGATGCGGAGTTCCGGCGCGCGCAAGGCGAACCGATCCAGTTGTCGCTCAGCGCTGGTCCGCTCTCGAATCCCGAGGGAAAAGTATTAGGGTGCGTGATCGCGCTGGCAGACGTCAGCGAACGGGTGCGCGCTTCCCAGGCGGCGGTCGCGCTGCGCGATGAATTCGTCTCGATCGCATCGCATGAATTGCGCACTCCGCTGAGCGCGTTGACGCTGCAAATCGGCAATCTGCAGCGCCTCGCCTCGGACGATCCTGACGGACCGATCGCGACCAAATTGCAGAAGGCCGCGAATCAGACTCGGCGGCTCGCACGCCTGATCGACCAGTTGATGGATATCTCGCGGATCAGTTCCGGGCACATGGCGCTCGAAATCGATCACTGCGATATCGCGAACGTGGTGCGCGAAAGCGCGGAGCGATTCGCCGAGGAAGCGTCGCGGGTCGGCAGCGAGCTTAGGATCAAGCTGGGTTCGGGAGTGGTCGGGAAATGGGACAGCTTTAGAATCGAGCAGGTGGTGACGAACCTGTTGTCCAACGCGATCAGGTACGGCGGCGGAAAGCCAATCGAGGTCGAGCTCGAAGCTGACGAGGAGCACGCGCGTCTGTATGTGCGCGACAATGGAATCGGTATCCCGGCCGAGGACACGCAGCGAATCTTTCAGCGCTTCGAGCGTTCGTCAGCGTCTGGACGGCACACGGGCCTCGGCCTCGGACTTTACATCTCTGACCAGATCGTGAAGGCGCACGGCGGACGCATGATGGTCGAGAGCCGCACCGGCGAGGGCTCGACCTTCATCGTTGAGCTGCGCCGCGCTCCGTCTGCGTCGAGTGACGAGGCCAATAGCGTCGGCACTTGATCCGCGCGCGAATCAGCCGAGAAGATTTGTCCGCGAGAGATCGCGCATCGTCGAAGCGTCCGGGCTGAAACGATCGTATCGCAACCCTAGATCATGCCGCCGGCCCAAATCACACGTCCGACAATCTTGATGTTGGTAGCCGATACGACCATCGGTTGGTACGCGGGATTGTCGCTGCGCACCAGCAACTTCCCGTCGGGCCGGCGCTGAATTCGCTTCACGGATATTCCGCCGTTCTGCCGAAAGAGATAGATGCCGTCCTGCCGAAAGCGCGGTTCGGCCAGGTCGGCGAGAATCAAATCCGAGTCCTTGAATATCGGCGTCATCGAATCGCCGACCACTTCGATCAAAATTAGATCGCGCGAATCGGTGCCGAGGCGGCGTTTCACCCATTCGGCGCGGAACGCGATGAAGTCAACGACCTGGTCGCTGCGGATGACGCCATCCTTGCCGCGCGAGAATCGGACCAGGTTGCGCGGCATGAAGATGTAATCGCCGCGTTCGACCGAGTGGGTGATTGCGCTGGCGGTTTGCTCTGGCTCATGGCCGGTCGCCAGCCATTCCACCGAGACGCGGCTGGCGCGCGCGAGCGCGACCAGATTGGCGACGCTCGGCTGTCCGCGGCCCGACAGCCATTTGTAGATTGCGTTGTCGGAAACGCCGATCGCCTTGGCGCATGCGACCACGGAACCGAACGAAGCGAGCACTTGGGTGAGTCTCGCACGGAATTCACTCTCAACCACTGATGTTGACACTATTCTCCCCTTGTGGAATATAGTCTAGTAAGGCTCCATGCTGCTACAGGAAGCAAACCATTCACAGCTAAAGCCCATGCCCCCGCCCTCGATCGAGCGATTGCTCCGCGCGCGCCTCGATGCCCGCCCTGCACCGCCGCCCCTCCTCAATAGCATTCATCCGGCATCCGTCCATCACCTCGCGTATATGATTTGCACCTTGTTGGCGGCGGTGGATGCTAAAAGCAAACATCGCCGGTATCCCACCCTTCGGCAGTATTCCACGTCCGATCTTTGGCGCGCATCCTGCGCGCGATTCCGGGGAGGTTTTCATGGAAGCGGCGACAGCAATCGATCGATCGAGGGTTTCGAATCGGAGCGCGACGTGCCTGTGGTGTCATCAAGTGGCGGCGCATGCCGAGATAGTGCGCAATCGCGGACTGTGCGAGCGATGCGCCAATGACAACAGCGAGATCGGCTGGCGCGTGGTTTACGATCGCGACCGGCAGATCGGCGCGATCCCGCGTAACCTGCGGGTTGCGTACGGCTTATGAGCGCCGGCGAATCGCGGATGGCAATCGTGAGCCGCGCGCAGTTGAGGGTGGCGGACGAGCCGGACGCTAGTTCGCGCCGCTCGCTGTTTCGGCAGGTGGGACAATCGATCGGCGCGGCGGCGGCCGACAAGCTGATCGCCGATTTCGGCGGGCGCAGGCTGTATATCCCGATGACGCCGGCGGTGGGCGACGTGGTGACGGGGTCGATTGGCCTCGATGCCGCGACGGCGATAGCGCGCGTGTTCGGCGGCGACCGGCTGCTGATTCCGTCGAGCAGTCATCAGACGAGGCGGCGCGAGCATATCGTGGCGATGCGGGCCGAGCGGATCAGTATCTCGCGGATTGCGCGCGCGCTCAGATGCACCGAGCGTTACGTGTACAAAGTGCTCGCGTCGGTGCGGAGCGGCGGCGGCGCGCCGGGGGTGCAGGGCGGTACGTAAGGAGGCAGGAAGCGGAGGAAGAGATCCGAAACCCCTCACGGGTTTCGGGCTTCCTGGGGTGAAAAGGATGCGGGCTTCGCCCTTTTAGTAGTGGAGAGAGGAGCGGCCGAATACCTCGCCCGCTGGGTTGCGGGAGAGAGGTCGCCGAAGCGCGCTAGCGACGCGAAGCCGACTTCGGGCCGAAGGGCCGAATCGCCCCAGGATAAAGTAGCGGGTGAGGGTGCAGTCGGCGTGCGTAACGATGTCAGAAAACAGATCCGGGATTCCTCGCGCGGCAACTTACCTACATCGATTCGGCCCTCCGGCCCGACTCGGCTCCGCGCGCGCGGGAATGACAGAAGGGGAAGCGAAGTGCGCGGGAATGACAGAGCGACCGGCGGGCTGAGGGGCTCTTATCGCGTCATCCTGAGCTGAGGCTGACGGAGTCGAAGGAACCCGGAGAAGATGCGGGCTTCGCCCTGTTAGTAAAAGGGAGAAAGGGAATTGAGGCGTTCGGAGATGCGATGAGGCCGGGGCAGAAAGACGCGGGCTACGCCCGGTTAGTAAATGGAAAAGTGGAGAGAGGGAGACTAGCATCCGGTGGTTAGCATCGGCGGGCGACTAAAGAATCGAGAGGAAGACGAAAGCGATGGGGCGAGTGACCGAACAGGAACAGCAGGAAATAATCCGCTATCTGGAAGCTGACAAGCCGTTGCCGGACAAGTTCAGGTTTCTGCTGTTCGACGACAAGCGGGAAGTGGAACTGGTGTGGAACGGGAAGAGCAGCGAGGTCACCAATGTAGTGCTGCCGTTTCAGGTGATCGAGCAGGTGGACGAGCCGCGGGCGGAAAAGCCGGAGCATCGCGCGGTGCAATCGGATTTGTTTGCGACTGACAGTCGGGGGCGGCAACTCAAGGGCTGGACGAACAAGCTGATCTGGGGCGACAACAAGCTGATTCTTTCCTCGCTGAAGAATGGGCCGCTCAGGGAAGAGATCGAGAAGCAGGGCGGACTCAAGCTGATTTATATCGATCCGCCGTTCGATGTGGGTGCGGACTTCAGCATGGATATCGAGATAGGTGGGGACACCTTCACCAAGAAGCCGAACATTTTGGAAGAGATCGCTTATCGCGACACGTGGGGGAAGGGTGCGGACAGCTTTATCGCGATGATCTATGAGCGGCTGATCCTGATGCGCGACTTACTGGCCGAGGACGGGAGCATCTATGTGCATTGCGATTGGCGAGTTAATGCATACATCCATCTGGCAATGGATGAGGTCTTCGGGCGAGAGAGGCTGATTAACGAAGTTGTCTGGAAAAGAAGCTACGGCCATGGCGACGCCCGAAGAGCGATGGGAGCCGCACAAGACACCATCTTTCTCTACAGTCGATCCGAGCGGTTTGCCATAAACCCTTTCTATCACGAACACTCGGATAAATACTTGACATCTTTTTTCAAACATGAGGACGAGCGTGGCCGCTACAAACTGGAAAACCTCACATCACCCAATCCACGCCCGAATTTGACATATCCATACAAGGGCTATCCGTCCCCACAAAAAGGTTGGCGGGTGAATTCAGAGAAAATGGAGCAACTTGATAGAGAGAATAGGCTCTATTTTCCGAAGAAAGAAGACGGCAGAATCATGAAGAAGGTGTATCTCCACGAGTTATAAGGTCAGCCGATGACCGATTTGTGGACTGACATTACACCACTCTCTGCCCAACACGCCGAACGCGCAGGCTACCCCACCCAAAAACCAGAAGCGCTACTGGAACGCATCGTCCGAGCCTCGTCCAACGAGGGCGACTTAGTAGCAGACTTCTTCTGCGGGTCGGGCACTACGGCGGCGGTGGCGGAAAAGCTGGGGCGCAAGTGGATCGTCAGCGACCTGGGCAAGTTCGCGATTCACACCACGCGCAAGCGGCTGATCGGAGTGCAGCGGGAGTTGAAGGCTGAAGGCAAGGACTATCGTGCCTTTGAAGTCCTCAACTTAGGCAAGTATGAGCGGCAACACTACATCGGCGTGAATCCCAACCTGCGCGAAGCGGAACAGCAAAAGCAATTGGAGCAGAAGGAGGCCGCCTTCGTCGATCTGATCCTGCGGGCTTATCGCGCTGAGAGGACCGACGGGTTCGTGACCTTTCAGGGCAAGAAAAGTGGACGATTGGTGGCGGTGGGTCCGGTGAATCTGCCGGTGACACGCTTATACGTCGAAGAGGTGATTCTGGAATGCCGGCAGAAGCATATCACGCGGGTGGACATCCTGGGGTTTGAGTTCGAGATGGGGCTTTTTCCGAACGTGCTGGACGAAGCACGGGCGAAGGGAATCGATATCGCGCCCAAGTATATCCCGGCCGAGGTCTTCGACAAACGCGCGGTTGAAAAAAACCAGGTGGTGTTTCACGACGTGGCGGCGATCGAGGTAAAGCCGATAGTCAAGAAGAACAGCGTGGCGGTGGAGCTGACGGACTTTTCGGTGTTTTACTCGCAGGATTCGATTGCCAACGCAGAGGCCTCGCTCAAGGACAAAGCCAGCAAGATTGTGGTGGAGGCGGGGCAGATCGTGAAGGTGAGCAAGGACGCGAAGGGAATCGTGAAGCGCGAACGTCTGACGAAGAAATGGACTGACTGGATCGATTACTGGTCGGTGGATTTTGACTTTGAGAGCAAGCGCGAGATCGTGCGGGTGAAGAACGAGGACAGCGGCGCGTGGGAAGAGCGATGGACGGGGGATTACATTTTTGAGAACGAGTGGCAATCGTTCCGCACCAAAAAGGACCGAGGGCTGGAACTGACCAGCGTCTTTCAGGAATGCCCGTCGGGGCGGCGCAAGATCGCGGTGAAGGTGGTGGATATTTTCGGCAACGACACGATGACGATCGTCGAGGTGAGCGTAGGAGGGCGGCGGTAATGGCGCTTCATCCGAAGTTCCCCGCGTCGCCGTATGCGGTGCTCGAGCCAGAGGTGCGCTGGTTTCCGGCGGATGAAGCATTAAGAGAGTCCAGCTCGGAAAAGCTGATGCCGCCGCTGGTGCCGCAACTGCGGAAGCTGGTGAAAGTTTGGCGGGATAATCAGTATGAAGGGGCGACAGATACGAGCAAGAGTCTGCTTAAGTGGTGGTTCATCGAGCCGCATCTGATGCCGCAGTCAGATGGGACGATGGCTGAGTTTCAGTACTACTTTGCGCAGCGCGAGGCGATCGAGACGATCGTTTATCTGTACGACGCGGTGGGGGTGAAGGACAAGTACGACCTGATGCGGTTCGACAGTTCGGGCGCGGTCTCGGCTGGGATGTTCGATGAGACGTGGCGGCGGTTCGTGGTGAAGATGGCGACGGGTACGGGCAAGACCAAGGTGCTGAGCCTGGTGCTGGCGTGGAGCTATTACCACAAGCTGTACGAGCCGGAGTCGCAGTTGGCGCGGAACTTTTTGGTGATCGCGCCCAACATCATCGTGCTGGATCGCATCTACAAGGACTTCAAGGGTCTTGGGATTTTTCTGAGAGACGATCCGGTCGTACCGGACAATGGGTTCGCGGCGCGCAACTGGAGAGATGATTTCCAACTGACCCTGCATGTGCAGGACGAGGTGCACGTCACCCGCCCCACCGGCAACATCTTTTTGACGAACATCCATCGCGTCTATGCGGGGGACGAGACGATCCCGTCGCCGGATGACGAGGATACGACGGATTACTTTCTGGGTAAGAGGCCGAGCGGAGGGACGACGGAGTCGAAGGTGGATCTTGGGATGATCGTGCGCGATATCAGCGAACTGGTGGTGCTGAATGACGAGGCTCATCATATTCACGACCCGCGGATGGCGTGGTTCAAATCAATAGAAGACATCCACAACCGGCTGAAGCAGAAGGGGGCGGCGCTATCGCTACAGGTGGACGTGACCGCAACGCCGCGGAGCAACGACGGGGCGATTTTCGTGCAGACGGTGGCTGACTATCCGCTGGTGGAAGCGATATCGCAAAACGTGGTCAAGCATCCGGTCCTGCCCGATGCGGCCAGCCGCGCCAAGCTGGTGGAGCGCACGAGCGCCAAGTTCACCGAGAAATATGCGGACTATATCGACTTGGGCGTGATCGAGTGGCGGGCGGCATCCGCCGAGCATGAGAAGATGGGTAAAAAGGCCATCTTGTTCGTGATGACCGACGACACGCGCAACTGCGACGACGTGGCCGAGTATCTGGAAGGCACCTATCCCGATCTGAAAGGTGCGGTGCTGGTGATTCACACCAAGAACAACGGCGAGATATCCGAATCGGCGTCGGGCAAGAGCAAAGAGGAATTGGAGAAGCTGCGCCGCCAGGCGAACGAGATAGACGGACAGGATAGCGAGTACAAGGCGATCGTGTCGGTGATGGTGCTGAAGGAAGGTTGGGACGTGCGCAATGTGACTACGATCGTGGGGCTGCGGGCATACTCGGCCAAGAGCAACATCCTGCCGGAACAGACGCTGGGACGCGGCCTGCGCAAGATGTATCCCGGGCGCGTGGAAGAATATGTCAGCGTGGTCGGCACCAACGCGTTTATGGAGTTTGTCGAATCGATCCAGAGAGAAGGCGTGGTGCTCGAGCATAAGCCGATGGGAGAAGGGACGCAGCCGAAGGCGCCGATTGTAATTGAGATCGACAAAGAGAACGAGAAGAAAGATATCGACGCACTGGAGATCGAGATACCGGTGCTAAGCGGGCGCATCTACCGGGAGTACAAGAACCTGAGCGAGCTGGACGCAGGCGCGCTCGCGCATGAGAGGGTTCAGTACCGGCAATTCAGCGAGGAAGAGCAGCGGGAGATCGTGTTCAAGGACATCACGACCGGCGAGGTGACGCACACGACCATGCTCGATGGCGTAGGGGTCGCGGACTACCACAGCGTGATCGGCTACTTCGCACAAACAATCTTAAAGGACTTGCGGCTGGTGAGCGGCTACGACGTGCTGTACGGGAAGGTCAAAGCATTTGTTCAGACCGAGCTGTTCGATCGGCAGGTGGAACTAGAAGACGCGAATACGCTGCGCAACCTGTCGGAACTGGCGGCCACCAAGACATTGCTCGAGACGTTCAAGCGGGCGATCAACGCATTGACGGTGCGGGACAAAGGCGAGGCGGAGATTCGCGACACGATCAAGCTGCGGCATACGCGGCCATTCGTGGTGAAGGAGCAGGAGTACATCGTCGCGAAGAAGAGCGTCTTCAATCGCATCGTAGGGGACAGCCGGTTCGAGTTGATCTTCGCGCGCTTTCTGGAAGATTGCGACGACGTGGTTTCCTACGCGAAGAACTACCTGGCGGTGGGTTTCAAGCTGGACTACGTGAATGCGGACGGGAGCATCGCGAACTACTATCCGGATTTTATCGTCAAGGTGTCGGACACGCGAACTTATGTCGTCGAAACCAAAGGGCAGGAAGAGTTGGACGTGCCGCGCAAGATGGAGCGGCTGCGGCAATGGTGCGAGGACCTGAATCGGGCGCAATCGGAGGTCAAGTACGACTTTGTGTACGTGGACCTGGATAGTTTCGAGCGATACAGGCCAGCGTCGTTCGAGCAACTGGTCGAAGGGTTCAGAGAGTACAAGGAGGTGAAGTGAGCGGGGGAAGAAAAGAGAAGAGAGAAAAAGAAGAACTGAAACCCACACTGGGTTTCAGACTTCCTGTGGCACTGAAGATGCGCGCTACGCGCTTATAGAAGGAAAGAGGGTTGGAGAACAGAGGTCTTAGTGGGGAGGGAAGATGCGGGCTTCGCCCTGTTAGTAAGGGAAGAAAGGAGGAGGCGGTGGAGAACGTGAGCGCCGTGGTGATGGTTGAACGCGGGGAGGAACGATGCGGGCTTCGCCCTGTTAATAAAGGGGAGAAGATGCTGCGGCCGAACACCCCGCCCGTTATTTTACGGGAGAGGAAGCCGAGTCCCGCTGGCGCGAAGCCGACTTCGGGCCGCAGGGCCGAATCGCAATAAGAGAGGATGCGGGCTACGCCCTGTTAGTAAATGGAGCGGAAGAAGGAGTGTCGAGAGATGGATTTGGTAGCCTCGTCCGCCTGCACCCTCACCGGCCTCTTTATCCTGGAGCGATTCGGCCCTGCGGCCCGAAGTCGGCTTCGCGTGCGTTCCGCCGCTTCGGCTTTCCTCTCCCGCAACGAAGCGGGCGAGGGAGGGGAAAGGATCCGGGATTTTGCGGCTGCGCAGCGGTCGGCTCAGAATGACAATAGGGACGAGCGGGCGAGGGAAAGCGAGACGGGATTGTTCGGCTGCGCGGAGGTGGCCTCAGAACGACAAATGGGGAAGAGGGAGAAATGACGGCGCGAGCGTTCGGATCGTTTCCGGCGGCGCAAAATAGAATGCTCGAACAATAGCTAGTAAGTGCATTCTGCGTAACTCTCTGACTAATGAGATAGTAGTCAATAGGATACTCAGTTAGTAGTATGAAACTCTTCAACGACATCCTGACCGGCAAGGACAATCTGACCTTCGATGCGGCGCGGGTGGTAGGGGTGTTCGGCGCGTTCGCCTATATCGTGTTCTGGTGCGTGCAGGTCTATGAGGGGCGTCATTTCGACCCGTCGGAGGCGGACGCCTACGGCAAGGGGCTCGGCCTGGTGCTGCTGTCGATGTCGGGTGCGGTGCTGTTAAAAAAATCGACCGAGCCGGAGCCGCCGGGGGCAAACCGTCCAGGCGGTGTCAATTGAGCTGGGAAGCGGTCGCGTCATTTTCGCTGGTGCTGGTGACGCTGATCGGAATCAACCTGGGCATGATCAAATCGATGCTGGACCGGCATTATCATATGACGCTGCGGGAAGCCGAGCGGTGGCAGGAAATCGAGCGCGGGCTGTTCGACTTGCGCGCGATGCTGCCGCTCGAGTACGTGCGGCGCGAGGACTGGATCCGGTTTGGCGGCACGCTCGACGCAAAACTCGACGCGCTGCGGGAAGAAATGCGCGAAGATATTTCAGGGGTGAAGGAAAGGTTGTATGCAGGACGGAATTGACCTCGCGCAGCGGCAGCGCGAAGAGGCGCGGTGGCGAATGTTGCGGGTGGTCGATGCGGGGCGGCCGATCGCGGTCTCGGAGCAGATCATCTGGCGGGTGCTGTCGGATATCAAGCTCGGGCTCACGCAGGTGGGAGTGCGGCGCGAGCTTTCGTATCTCCGCGATTCGGGTCTGCTCGAACTGGAAGGCGAGGACACACAGACGTGGTTCGCGAAGTTGACCGCGAACGGAGTGGACGTGGTCGAGTACAACTATCCGGCGCCGGCGGGCGTCGCGCGTCCGAAGAAATATTGGTAGGCGCGCAGATGGAAGAAAAAAAAGCCGCGCCCGCGGTCGAGGAGAGTGCTCGGTCCGAACGGATTCCATTCAAGCCGACGCTGAAGCATCGCACGTGGAAGATCGCCGGGCTGCCGGACGATCTGCGCGCCGAACTCGATCGGCAACTGGGCAACAACACCTTCCAGAGTTCCCGCGCACTGTCGAAGTGGCTCGGGGAGAACGGTTATGAGATATCGCACGCGGCGATTCACAAATACGGGCAGAAGTTCGAGCGGCGGCTGGCGGCGGTGAGAATCGCAAGCGAGCAGGCGCGAATCGTGTGCGATCAATTCAAGAATGACGACGACGAAGCGATGCAGAACGCGCTGATGCGGCTGGTGCAAAGCCAGTTGTTTCAGGTGCTGGTGGCGGTCAACGAAACCGCGAAGCGCACGCCCCAGGGGCGGGTGGCGGACGTGATCCCGGTCAATCTGACGGCGCTCGCGAGAAGCGTGGCGGGACTGCTGCGGGTGGATGCCGAGCGGCGGCGCTGGAGCGAACGGACGCGAGCGAGGATCGAGCAGGCGGCGGAGACGATCGAGGCGGCGAAGAGCGAGGGGCTCAGCGAGAACGTCGCGTCGAGGATTCGGGGCGTGCTGATGGCGATCGAGGAGTAGGAGGAAGAGGGAAGAGATCCGAAACCTCAAGCAGGTGGAGTTTACCCTGAGCCTCGAAGGGGCCGCTTCCTGGGGTGACGCGAAGCCGACTTCGGGCCGCAGGGCCGAATCGCAATAAGAGGGGATGCGGGCTTCGCCCTGTTAGTAAGGGACGCAAGGGAGGAGGTGGTGAACGAGCGTCGGGGGTGATGGGGTTGAACGCGGGGAGGAAGAGTTGGAACCGCAGATTGCAGGCAGATTGTCGGGATTGAGGAGATGGGTGGGTAGAGAACGGGGTCTGCTTGCAGGGCCTGCGATCGCGCGCGCGGGCGCGCGCGATCGCAGCACCCTCACCGGCCTCACCGCGTTCCGCGGTTTCGGCTTCCTCTCCCGTAAAGTAACGGGCGAGGATTAAGAAGGATTCTTCGCTTCGCGCAGAATGGGAAATTGGTGAATCGAGGGAAGCGCGGAATAGCCAATAGTATTTCAGGGAATGAGAGGGAGATGAAAATCAGAGAGGAAAGCGAGCAAGACGCGATAGTCAAATGAGTAGTCAATTGTGAATAGTCAGACGCCGGCGGAAATACTACTTCCGTATCAGCGGCGGTGGCTGGCGGACCAAAGCCAGGTCAAGGTGATCGAGAAGTCGCGGCGAATCGGGCTCACGTGGACCGAGGCGGGCGAGCGCGCGCTGGGGGCGGCGACCGCGGGGCGGGCCGGGATGGATGGCTGGTATATCGGCTACAACAAGGACATGGCGCTCGAGTTTATCGAAGCGGCGGCGGGGTGGGCGCGCCGTTTCAACCAGGCGGGAAAGGAACTTGAAGAGATCGCGATCGAAGACGAGCGCGCGGATATCCTGGCGTACCGGATTCGATTCGCGTCGGGGCACAAGATTGTGGCGCTGTCGTCGCGGCCGTCGAATCTGCGCGGCAAGTCGGGTTGCGCGGTGATCGACGAGGCGGCCTTTCACGAGGACCTGCCGGGACTGCTGAAGGCCGCGCTGGCATTCACGATGTGGGGCGGACTGGTGCGGGTGATCTCTACTCACAACGGCGCCGACAGCGCTTTTAATGAACTAGTCAATGAGATTCGGGCGGGTAGAGTCCCATACTCACTTCATCGGACGACCTTCGACGATGCCTTGGCCGACGGACTATACAAAAAGATTTGCCAGTATCGCGGAATAGAATGGACTGAGACGGGCGAACGCGAGTGGCGGCAGCAGATAATTGATTTTTACGGCGAGAATGCGGACGAGGAATTGTTCTGCGTGCCGCGCGCGTCGTCGGGAACCTACCTTAGTTCGATATTGATCGAGGCGCGGATGCGCGACGGCGTGCCGGTGCTGCGCTACGAGCCGCGGGCCGAGTTTGCGGCGCGGAGCGAGGCGGAAAGGCATTCGGAGATCGAGGCGTGGTGCGAGGAGAATCTGGCCGGCGTGCTGGCGGGGCTCGATCCGTCGCTGGCGAGTTGCTTCGGCGAGGATTTCGGACGGTCGGGCGATATCACGGTGATCTGGCCTTTGCAGATCGGGAGCGACCTGATGCGGCGGACGCCGTTTATCGTCGAGTTGCGCAACGTGCCGTTCCGGAACCAGGAGCAGATTCTGTTTTATATCGCGGACCGGCTGCCGCGGCTGATTGGCGGTGCGATGGATGCGCGCGGCAACGGGCAGTATCTGGCGGAGACGGCGGCGGATCGTTACGGCGCGCGAATCGCGCAGGTGATGCTGTCGGAGGCGTGGTATCGCGAGAACATGCCGCGCTATAAGGCGGCGTTCGAGGACAACACGATCACGATTCCGAAGGACGCGGACGTGCTGTGGGACCATCGCGGGATAGTACTCGAGCGCGGCGTCGCGAAGATCGCGGAGCGGCGCGCGGGCAGGGACGGCAAGGGGCGGCATGGGGACAGCGCGATCGCGGGCGCGCTCGCATACTTTGCGTCGCGCGAGGGCGGAAGAGAGATCGCGTACACGCCGGTGGCGCGGGAGCGGTTCGCGAGGAGCGGGCGCGGGTACTGAGCTGGGAGAGGAGAGAAGAGATCCGAAACCTCACGAGGTTTCGGGCTTCCCGCGGCGAGGAAGATGCGGGCTACGCCCTGTTAGTAGAGGATTCTCGGACGGGAGCATCGTGAATGAAGCAGACGGTCTTGGTGTGAACAACTCGAGTGAGCGGCCCGTCTCCGTGTCATCCCGAGTGAGCCTTGCGACGAGGGAGGTGAGGGTGGCGGATCGCGAGACGGGGGAAGTTCCGGTTCCTCGCCGCGCCCAGAATGACGGAGGGAGAAGTAGCTATTGAGGTGATTGCACTAGCAGGCGATCCAGAACCCTCACCTACCCGCCGCGGAGGCGGCGGGCCTCCTCTCCCGTAAAATAACGGGCGAGGGAAAGATCGGGATTCCTCGCTGTGAAGAGGTCGCTCGGAATGACACGCAGGCGCCCGAGCGTGCAGGCGTAGTTAACGGTTGAAGTGACTTGGGTAATTGAGCGCAGGCCGAAGTTTATCGAGCAGAAGAGGAAGTGAGTAATGAAGCTATACGATTCGTATGGACGCGAAGTGGATACCGGAAAGCTGCGCGCGGAGCAGGCGTCCGCGACCATGACCGGGGTGCGCAACAGCTTCGCCGCGATGCATCCGTCGGCCGGACTCACGCCCGATCGGCTTGCGCAGATCTTGCGGGAAGCCGAGGCGGGTGATCCGTATCGATACCTCGAACTCGCGGAGGAAATGGAGGAGAAGGACCTGCATTACCTGGCCGTGCTCGGGACCCGCAAGCAGGCGGTCGCGCAGCTCGATGTCACAGTCGCGGCGGTATCGGGTTCGGCGGAGGATCGGCGCGCGGCTGACCTGGTGCGCGAACTGCTGGTGGATGGGCCGGTGCCGCTGGAGAGCGCGTTGCTCGATATTCTCGACGCGATCGGCAAGGGCTTTTCGGCGACGGAAATAATCTGGGACACGAGCGGGCGGGAATGGGCGCCGCTTCATCTTAAGTGGCGGGACCCGCGCTGGTTCGAGTTCGACTGGGTCTCCGGAGAAGAGGTGCTGGTGCGCACGCTGGGCGGCGAGCGGGAGGCGGAGGCGGGAGCGTCGCGCCCGCGTCATCTGGCGGCGCGCGGCGTCTTGGGGGCGAGCGCCGAAGAGAGGAGGGCGCAGCCGTTTACGGCGCCGCTCGCGCCGTACAAGTTCATAGTACATTTCAGCAAGGCGAAGGCTGGACTGCCTATACGAGGTGGAATAGCACGTGCGGCCGGGTGGGCATACCTATTCAAAAACTACGTACTCAAGGACTGGGTAACCTTCACTGAGATATTCGGACAACCACTTCGAATAGGCAAATATCATCCGGGCGCGACCGAACAGGACCGGAACACACTACTCCGGGCGGTAGCCAATATCGGCACCGATGCGGCGGCGATAATTCCGGAATCGATGCAGATCGAGTTTACCGAAGCGCGCCAGAGCGGCAGCGCAGAACTGTATCAGAAATTCTGCGAGTACCTTGACGCGCAAGTGAGTAAAGCGGTGCTGGGGCAAACGCTCACGACTGAGATGACGCACGCGGGCGGATCGAGGGCCGCCGCGGAGGTTCATCAGGCAGTGCGGGCGGATATCCTGAACGGCGATGCGCGGCGGATTTGCGCGACGCTGGCGCGCGACCTGGTGCGTCCGATCGTGGATTTGAATCTGGGACCGCATCGGAGATATCCGAAGATCAAACTGGGAATGGCGGAGCATGAGGATGTGAAGGCGTTGGTGGAGATCGTCGCGATGCTGGCGGATCGCGGGCTCAGGATCAGCCAGAAGGCGATGCTCGAGAAGTTGGGAATTGCGGAGGCGGGTGAGAATGAGGCGGTGCTCGGACGGGCAGGCGCATAGCGCGGGAAGGAAGAGAAGAAGAGGATCCAGACATGCGAAACCCCTCACGGGTTTCGCGCTTCCTGGGGTGACGCGAAGCCGACTTCGGGCCGCAGGGCCGAATCGCAATAAGAGAGGATGCGCGCTACGCGCTGCTAGTAAGGGATAGGAAGGAACGGAACTGAGCGGTTCGATTTGTCGTTGTGGCGCGGAAAAACGATGCGGGCTACGCCCTGTTAGTAAGGGGGGAAGGAGGAGGTGGAGAACGCGAGCGTCGTGGTGATGGTTGAACGCGGGGAGGAAGGATGCGGGCTACGCCCTGTTAGTAGGGAAGAAAGGAACCCGCGATGCGCTTGCCGAAAAGTTTGGTGTGTCATGCCGGGCGGCGGCGGCCTTCCTGGTACCTCGCCCGCTTGGTTGCGGGAGAGGTCGCCGAAGCGCGCCAGCGATGAGGCGGGTGAGGGTGCAGTCGGCGCGAGTAAAAGGTCCGGCATTCTTCGCCTGCGCAGCCTTGGGCTCACAATGACAAGGCGAAGAGGTCGATCGTTTCGTGTCAACCCGAGCGGAGGCTGCCGGAGTCGAAGGAACCCGATTCTCTGCTCGCGACGGCTGCACCCTCACCTACCTCTTTATCCTGGAGCGATTCGGCCCTGCGGCCCGAAGTCGGCTTCGCGTGCGTTCCGTGACTTCGGCCTCCTCTCCCGCAACCAAGCGGGCGAGGTATAGGAAAGATCCGGGATTCTTCGGCTCTGCAGACTCCGCCTCAGAATGACAAAAAGTAGAGTCGCGCGTTAAGCAAGTGATCATTCTAGCGACGGAGTTTTCGCGCATCGCGTCGCAATTGATCAGCAGGTCGGGGGCCCACTACACAAGGCGGGCGGCGTCGGATAAGAATGGGGCATCATGCGGGTGAGGGCGCGATTTTTTGTCGGCGCGGCGATTATCGTGGTCGCGATCGGGTACCTGATCGTGAGCGCAATTCGCACGACGTCGGAATATTATCTCACGGTGAATGAGGCGATCGCGCGCAAGGCGGAGCTTGGCGATCAGCGGGTCAGGATCGCGGGGCGGGTGAAGGCGGGCACGATCAGTTGGGAGCCGGCGACGCTGACGCTGAAATTCGAGATGGCGCAGATTCCGGATGCGCCGGCGGGTGCGATCACGCCGGTCGCGGCGAGCCCTGCGTCGGAGCTGCGGGTGATCGCGGCGGGCGAGCCGAAGCCGGACATGCTCGCGGCGGGGCGCGACGTGATCGTGGAGGGGACGCTCGGCGCGGGCGGGAACGTCATCGCGACGCAGGTGCTGACGAGCTGCCCTTCCAAGTACAAGCCGAAGCAAGCGGAGTAGCGGCGGGTTTTTTCGATGCCTGACCTTGGCAAACTGGCGCTCGGGATCGCGCTGCTGCTCGCGGTGTATTCGATCGGCGCGAATATTTATGGCGCGCGGCGCGGCGCGCCGGATTTCGTCGTGAGTGCGCGGCATGCGGTTTGGGCGATGTGCGCGATGGTGACGATCGCGGTCGTCGCGCTGTGGATGGCGCTGCTCAGGAGCGATTTTTCGCTCGAGTACGTCGCGGCGTATTCGAGCACGACGCTGCCGGCGCTTTACAAGATTACGTCGCTGTGGGGTGGGCAGCAGGGCTCGCTGCTGTTCTGGACGTGGCTGCTCGCGATTTTCACGTCGATCGCGGCGCTGCAGAATCGGCGGCGGAATCCCGAGATCGCGCCGTACGCGCTGGCGGTGATGGCGGGCGTCGCGGTGTTTTTCCTGGGCATGCTGAACTTCGTCACGCGGCCGTTCGATTTGCTCGCGGCGATCCCGGCGGAAGGGAGCGATCTGAATCCGCTGCTGCAGAACTACTGGATGGCGATTCATCCGCCGTCGCTCTATATCGGCTACGTGAGCTCGACGGTGCCGTTTGCGTTCGGCGCGGCGGCGCTGATCACCGGCAAGCTCGACGACGCGTGGATCCGCACGACGCGCAGGTGGGCGATCGTTTCGTGGTTCTTCCTGACGCTCGGCAACCTGTTCGGCGCGCGGTGGGCCTACGAGGTGCTCGGCTGGGGCGGCTACTGGGCGTGGGATCCGGTCGAGAATGCGGCCTTCATGCCGTGGCTGGTGATGACCGCGTATCTTCATTCGGTGATGATCCAGGAGCGCAAGGACATGCTGAAGGTGTGGAACCTTGCGCTGATTGGTCTGGTCTTTGGACTGACGCTGTTCGGCACGTTTATCACGCGCAGCGGCGTGATTTCGTCGGTTCATTCGTTCACCCAGTCGGGGCTCGGGCCGTACTTCCTGACGTTCCTGATAATCGTCGTGCTGAGTTACACGGCGCTGCTGATTTATCGCTCGCGCGAGCTGCGCAGTCCGGCGGAGTTCGAATCGTATCTGTCGCGTGAGGCGGCGTTCCTCTTCAACAACCTGGTGCTGGTGGGAATCGCGTTCGCGGTTTTCTGGGGCACGATTTTTCCGGTGATTTCGGAAGCGGTGCGCGGCGTGAAGATCACGGTCGGGCCGCCGTTCTTCAATCGCGTGAACGGGCCGCTCGCGCTCGCGCTGGTGTTCCTGATGGGAGTGGGGCCGCTGATCGCGTGGCGGCGCACGACGCTCGATAATTTGATCCGGAGTTTCGCGGCGCCGGCGACAATCGGAATCGCGACGGGGATAATCGCGGCAGGGGCGGGGATTCGCGCGTGGTACGTGCTGACGGCGTTCTCGCTGGCGGCATTCGGGCTGGGCACGGTGATCGTCGAGTTCCGGCGCGGAGTCGGCGCGCGGCGTCATATGCTGTCGGAGCCGCGGGCGAAGGCGCTGATGAACCTGGTCGCGAAGAACAATCGGCGCTACGGCGGCTACCTGATCCACGTCGGCGTGATCGTCGCGTTCGTGGGAATCGTGGGGTCGTCGTTTTTCAGAACTGAAGTAAAAAAGAGCGTGCGCGAGGGGCAGAGCTTTACGATCGGATCGTACACGCTGCGATATCTGGGGCTTAAGCAAACCGAGACGGCTCATCTGGAGTCGGCGACCGCGCGAATCCAGGTGCTGCGCGCCGATGGGCGGGAAGTCGCGACGATGGCGCCGGCCAAGCTGTTCTACAAGCGGCCGCAGCAGCCCGCGACGATCGTCGCAATCAGGTCCACGCCGCTCAGCGATTTGTATATCGTGCTGGCGGGCGTCGATGAGACCGGCGCGAGTGCGACGTTCGAAGTATTTCTGACGCCGCTGGTGTTCTGGCTGTGGGCGGGCGGCTTGCTGATGGTGATCGGCACGGTGGTCGTGATGTGGCCGAACGTGCGGGAGCGCGCGGCGATCGCGGAGGCGCTCAGCGGAGTGGCGGCGCGAGAGAATGCGGGCGAGGCAGCATCAGGAGGGGAGTAGGATCAGGAGTTCGAAACCTCACGAGGTTTCGAGCTTCCCGTAGCGATTAAGATGCGCGCTTCGCGCTGTTAGAAAGTAACTGGGTCAAGGTCACGCACTTCCGGTTGTAAACAGGTGGGAAAGAAAGCTGCGCGCTTCGCGCTGTTAGTAGCGATGGGCGGGACCGCTCCGTGTCATCCCGAGTGAGCCTTGCGACGAGGGAACCCGGAGGCCGAGAAAAGATGCGCGCTAGGCGCTGTTAGTAGTAGGTCGTTAATTCGGACATAGCGCCCCCTCCGTCATCTTGAGCGAAGGCTGCCGGAGTCGAAGGATCTCGATCGAGCATCGCGAAAACTTCGACCGGCCTGAGCGAACCCAAAATGAAGGCCGCGTCCAGTGAAAATTGCTTTGTCATCGACGATGCACTTTTTGTCATTCTGAGCGAAGCGAAGAATCCCGGATCCGTTTTCCGGCTTCTGTGGGCGCGCCGACTGCACCCTCACCCGCCTTGTGGCTACGCGCCTCGGCGACCCTTCGACTTCGCTCAGGGCAGGCTCTCTCCCGCAACAAAGCGGGCGAGGTATTAAGAGGCCGCGTCGCTCAGGATGATCTAAGTAACGGGCGAGGTATAAGATGGCTCCGGCCGGCGTTTTCTTGTGGCACAGGCTTTAGCCTGTGGAGCTTCCGGCAAAGGCGTGGGAAGATTTGCTCAGGCTGAGCGAACACATTACTGAACGAAACACATTACTGAACGAGACACACTGTCCGGTCGAAATGACGCTTAGATTTTTCATAGCGATCGGATTCGTCGTCGCGACGATCGTTGGAAGCGGTGGGGCGCGTCAGGCGATCGCGGCGGAGAGGCCGACGCAGGCGCAGGTATCGGAGTCGCTGACGTGCCAGTGCGGATGCGGGCTGACGGTCGCCAACTGCAACATGCCGACCTGCAGTTTTGCGGCGCCGATTCGGGCCGAGATCGATCAGATGATCGGCAGCGGCATGAGCGGGGCGCAGATCGTTGCGTTCTATCGGCACAAGTTCGGCGAGAAAGTTTTGTCGGCGCCGACCGCCGAAGGATTCAATCTGCTGGCGTGGACGATGCCGTTCCTTGCGATCGTGATCGGCGGCGGATTGATCGTGCTGGCGTTCGGGCGCTGGCGCTCGGCGGCGGGTGAATCGGCGCCTGCGACGCCTGCGGGAATCGCGATCGGATTCGATCCGGCGCTCAGAAGACGGCTCGAGGACGACCTGAAGGAGAATAGCTGAGGCCGTGTTTATCGCCGCGGCGATATTGATAATCGCGGGGGTCGCGCTGTTCGTGGCGGCGCCGCTCGGAATCGGCTTGATTGCGCCGCGCGACAAATCGGCGGCTGAGGTCGAGCTGAATCGGCATGAGCATCAGCGCGCGCTGGCGGTGCAGGGACTTCGCGAGCTCGAGTTCGATCGCGAAATGGGTAAGCTGTCGGACGCGGACTATCGCTCGATGCATCAAGAGCTCGAGAATCGCGCGCTGACGGCGATGACGGCGATCGAAAAGATTCGGCATAAGTCGCGCGACGATGCGCAGAAAAAGCAGGCCGTATCGCGACCGACGTCCACGCCGGTGCGGGTCGTGATGGCTTCGACGCGGCGCGACGCGCCGACGATATTCACGCCGCGCGCGGAGCCGTCGCTAACGACCAGCGCGCGGCGGATTCGATTTTGCCCGCAATGCGGCACGCGCGCCGCGACCGACGCGAACTTCTGCGCCGAGTGCGGCGTGGCGCTGAAATCATCGGCGCGCGCAACCAACTGGAACGAGTAGCGGCGGTGGTCGAGACGCGGAGACTCGGTAAGTCGTACGGGCTGAACCCGGTGCTGCGCGAGGTCGAGTTGCGTGTGGGCGCGGGCTGTGGCGCGTTTATTATTGGCGGCAACGGCAGTGGCAAATCGACGCTGCTGCGGATGCTCGCGGGACTCGAAGCGCCGACCAGTGGAAGCGCGCTGGTGTTTGGACAGGACACGCGGCGGCTGGACGCAACGTATCGGCGCCGGATCGGCATGCTGGCTCATCAGAGTTTCCTGTATCCGAACCTGACGGCGCGCGAGAACCTGGAATTTTACGGCGAGCTGTACGGGGTTGCCGATGCGCGCGCGCTCGCACGCGAATGGCTGAATCGCGTCGGGCTGGAAGCGTTCGGCGAGACGCGAGTGCGCGCGTTTTCACGCGGGATGGAACAGCGGCTGGCCGCGGCGCGCGCGATGATCAATCGGCCGGAGTTGATTTTGCTCGACGAACCGTTCGCGGCGCTCGACCCGGATGGCGTGAAGGTTATGGCAGCCTTGATTCGCGATGCGATCGCGCGCGGCGCAGCGGTGCTCGCGAGTGCGCATACGGTGGCGGAGATCGAGGGCGTGGCGTTCAGCGTCTATGAAATCGTGCGCGGGCGGGTCGTGCCACTGGTTCGTCAGGAGGAAACGGCGAGGGCCGGGCGGGTGCGATCGATCCTCGGTAGATGAAGGAGTAGGAAAGAAGAATTTCCGAAACCTCACGAGGTTTCGGGCTTCCCGTGGTGACGCGAAGCCGACGTCGGGCCGCAGGGTCAATCGCAATCAGGCAGGATGCGGGCTACGCCCTGTTAGTAAAATTATTCGGGAGAAGCTCCGGGATTCTTCTTGCTACCTCTCCCGTAAAATAACGGGCGAGGTATTAAGAGGCGGCTTCGCTCAGAATGACAAAAAGAACGAGTTGAACGAGACAAGAAGGGCCATTTGAAACGTGAAAAAAAGGACTAGCTGGAACGTGACAGAAAGGACTTGCTGGGGTTGATCGGTCGCTCAACTTAACTGGATGACGACGATGGCGGGATTCGCGACAGTGCTGCGGAAAGATCTGCGCCTCGAACTGCGCGGCGGGGAGAGCACGATCGCGCTGCTCGCGCTGTCGCTGCTGGTGATGGTGGTGCTGGTGTTTGCGCTCGACGCGTCGCGGGTGCGCGGCGTCGATACTGCGGCGGGGGCGCTCTGGGTGGCGATGGTATTTTCGGGGATGCTGGGCGCGGGGCGCGCGCTGCTCGCGGAGCGCGACAACGGATGTATCCGCGGGCTGCTACTATCGCCGCTCGAAGCGGCGACGCTATATGCGGCGAAACTCGCGGCGGCGTTGATCTTCATGCTGGTCGCGGAAGTCGGCGCAGTCGTGCTGATGGTGTTGTTCTTCAATCTCGAATTCAGCTCGGCGCTGATGCGAGTTGCGCCGATCGTGATGCTCGGTGCGCTCGGATTTGCGGCGGTGGCGACGCTGCTGTCGGCGATTACGTCGCGCACGCGGGCGGGCGACATGCTGCTGCCGATACTCGCGGTGCCGATGTTCACGCCGGCGCTGATCGCGGGCGTCAAAGCAAGCGGGGCGGCGCTTGCGGGAGCGTCCTTCGGCGCGATGGCGGACTGGATCAAGATCATGATCGCGTTCGACGTGCTGTTCGTCACCGCCGGTTACCTGCTGTTCGAGCATGTGGTAGGTCAGGGTCAGGATTGATCGGCGAAATCGATCAGCGAAATGATTTTGGCGCGAAAGAATTGCTTCGATGAATAACGCGATTCGAACCTGGCTCGGAGTGGCGACGCTGCTCTTGATGATCGCGGCGCTCTACATGGTGTTCGAGTACGTGCCGACCGAAGTGGACGAGGGAATCGTTCAGCGGATTTTTTATTTTCACGTGCCGCTCGCGTGGGTGGCGTTCGTCGCGTTCGGGCTGGTCGCGATCGCCGGGGTGTTTTATCTGTGGCTCGGCGATCAGATTTGGGACGATCTGGGATACGCGTCGGCGGAAATCGGGATGGTGTTCTGCACGCTGA
>NZ_JAUSKL010000039.1 GCF_030646925.1 Candidatus Binatus sp.
AGGTGAACAAAAATCCAACGACCGTCAGCGCGACCAAAATCCAGTTCAGCGCATCGCCGAGGCACCAAAGCTGCGTCTGCGCGTAGTAGTGGTGGCTCGCTGGAAACGCAAACAGCAGGATCGAGCCGACGCCAATGAGAGCGCGGAAAAAAAGCTCAGCCGCTATGCCGTCCCTCTTTTCGGTGCGGTCGGACCAAAACCTCGCGACGGTCCACGACACCCCCCACGCGCCCCAGAGCGCGTATGTCGTATATTCCGGCATGTTACGGGCGGATTTGGTGGGGGAGATGGTGGCGCGAAAAGAGCGCGGCGAGGGGGCCAAGCGGATTGCGCGCGAACTCGGGGTGGATCGCAAGACGGTCAAGCGCTGGCTGAGACTCGGCAGTTGGCAGCCGCGGCGAAGTCGGCATCGGCTCCGGCCGATCGATCGGTTCGCCGTTGATTGGCGGGATCAAATTGGATCAGACGGTACGCGGGGATGAATGGCTAGCAGCGCGCGAGTTGTCGCTGTTGCTCGCGCCACTCCGCCGACAGCTCGAAACGACCGTCCATCAGCATCTGAAGGCTGAGGCCGGGCGCAGCGCAACCCTCGACCACGGCATCGACGATTCGGGGCGCGAGGAAGGCCAGTTTGGTAAGCCGCTCGACGTAGCGTTTGGGGAGACCGTCGCGGCGGGCAATCTCGGCTAGCGAGCGAACCTGACCTGAGGCCAATTCCTCGAACCATTGCGTGGCGCGAGCGATGGCCTTGAGCAAAGCGGGGTCTACGTTCCGCGAGGAGTCTTCGCATCCCTCCAGAATGATCCGGGTCTCGACGCCGCGGCGTTTCATTGTGAGCGGCACGAGGCGCGAGAGATGAAGCACGTTCGCAAGCGGCACTTCGGCCCGGCCGATTGATGGGACGGGAAGTTTGATGGAAACGCGGATGCCTTGCTCAAGGAGTTCCACCCGCTCGACCAGATCAGTCAAACACGCTGCCACGTCGATCTGGGCCGTAAGCCGTCGCCCGTAGTCCATCGCCGCCTCAGGCATCGGCCGTACGTCCGGAGACTGGATTTCTGACTTCTCCAACGCCTCTAGCAACCCGGGCCGATCGTCCAGAATACTTCGCGCGGCGATCGCGACCGCCCGCTCGATCTCGGTCGCCGACAATCGCCAACCGCGCTGCGCATCCTTCGCAGAGTCTGTGATCAAACCTTTCGATACGTAGTAACGGTATCTTCGCGCGCCCTTTGCGGTAGATTGGGCGTAGAGCGGCTCTCCACTCTGATCGAAGAGCAGGCCGGCGAGTGGGCTCGATCCAGCCTTGGTCGGACGTTGGCTCCGCTGCGCGGCTTGCTCGCGCAACTGGTGCTGAACCTTTTCCCATAACTCGCGCTCGAGGATCGCCTCGTGCAGTCCCAGATGGCGCTCCCGCTTGTGGCGGATCTCACCGATGTAGATCGGGTTGGCGAGCAACTCGTAAAGTGCGCCGCGCGAGAAGGATCGTCCGCCCGATTTATTGCCCTTCACGGAGACTCGAGCTTTGGAACTGACGCCGCGTCGATCCAGATCCTGCTTCAGCAGCCGCACGCTCCCGAGTTGCAAGTAGAGTTCATAAATCTGCTTCACCGTCGCCGCCTCCGGTCGATTGATTACGAGGTGCCGATCTTTGACGTGGATGTAGCCTTCAGGCCTGGCGGCGAGAAGCTGAGCGTTCCAAATGATCGGCGGGGGATTACCCGGCTGGTGAGGACAATCAGTCGCCTTACGCCCGAATGCGTGGTGCTGGAGGCGAGCGGCGGGTACGAGCGGAGATTGCTGGAGCGGTTAGCCGAGGAGGAGTTGCCGGTCGCGCTGGTAAATCCTCACAACATTCGTGAGTTCGCGCGCGCCAGCGGTCGGCTCGCCAAGACGGATGCGATCGATGCCGCGGTGCTCGCACACTTTGCTGAGGTGATGAAGCCTGAACTGCGCCGGTTGCCCGATCCAGAGACTCGGAAGTTGAGGGCATTGATCACCCGACGCAACCAGCTCGTGCGGATGATGACGGCGGAGCAGAACCGACAGTTGCAGGCGCTCGAGAGTGTGCGCGCTGGGCTGGCCGCGATCATTCGATGCCTGAAGAAGCAGATAGCAGTACTGGACAAGCAGCTCGCGGCGCTGATCCGGGCGACGCCGGCGTTCCGTCAAAAGGCCGACCTGTTGCGTAGCGCGCCGGGAGTCGGCCCAGTCGTGAGCGCGACGTTGATTGGGCATCTTTCAGAGCTCGGGACTCTGAACCGCAAGAAGATCGCAGCGCTGGTAGGTGTTGCTCCGTTCAATCGAGATAGCGGAAGGATGAAGGGTAAGCGCGCAATCTGGGGCGGCCGTGGCGATGTGCGGGCGATGCTCTATATGAGCACTCTCGCCGCGGTCCGACTAAACCCATCGCTACATGCATTCCACAGTCGTCTGCGGTCGGCCGGAAAATCTCCGAAGATGGCGTTGACCGCCTGCATGCGGAAGTTGGTCGTCATGCTGAACGCGATGCTCAAAGTGGGCAGCCGTTGCTCCGAAGAACGAACTCGCCCGGTGAAGTTGATCGCGGCGACAGCCCCGACATGACACGGTTGCTCTCAAACCGAACAGGAGGGCCGTGCGCAGATTTCTAGATGCGCGAGCGGAGCGGGCGGCAGGACGTGCCAAAGCGCAGCGGCCCGAATGGGCTGGCGCGGCTTGCTAGCGCAGCGAACGCCACCACTTAAAGCGGCGCGAAGCGGAGCCGCAGGAGGGAGGGGATTGGGTAGGGACTGGCGCGGTGCGAAGTTTACGGAGCGCTCGTGAGGCGGCTCACAGCGGAGATGCCCGCGACTGGATTGCTTGGTCAATGGTGGAGACTCTCGCACATCCGATCATTTCGAATTGTCGGACAGATGTTCCGGACTGACAAGATGCCAGAGTTAGTTACGGTTTGTGTTTTTCCGGGAATCGGTGGTTTTTCGAGCTGGCGGAAAGTCGAAGCCGAGAAAGCCATGAAGCAGACCGCGGGCGGAAAGCCGTGGAGGTTTATCTACGTCTTACGTGAGCCTCAGACCGTCTTGTTTTGGAATACTGGAGGAACGGCTAAACTCTGTTCGAAGGGCTGGGTGCGGCGGAACTAAATCTTCAGGAAATATACGGAGCGACCCAAGAGATGTCGCAAGAGAATGCAAGTGCCCCTATCCCCGCGGCGACTCCGATCACCGCTTCAATGCTGTACGACCTGGTAGCTTGCCCGCATCGCGTTGCCATGGACTTGTTTGCCAACCCAGCCGAGCGCGACACGCCGAGCCCGTTCGTGCAGTTCCTCTGGGAGCGGGGCTCGGCGCATGAGGAGCAAGTGGTCGCAGGTATCGGCGTGCCGTTCGTCGATCTATCCATGTACGCCGGAGTCGAGAAGGAGCGGCGCACTTTTGAAGCGATGGACCGCGGTGAGCCGCTAATCCATGGCGGGCGCATTGCCGCCGGCGACCTGCTTGGCGATCCCGACCTGTTGCGGAAGGAGGGGACCGGGTACATTGCAGGCGACATCAAATCTGGCGCCGGGGAGGAGGGGGGCGGCGACGATGGCGAGGGCAAGCCCAAGAAACACTACGCCGTGCAGCTCGCCTTATACACCGACATCCTGGAGCGGCTTGGCCGCTCGGCTGGCCGCCGCGGATTTATCTGGGATATCCACGGCGAGGAAGTCCCCTACGACTTCATGGCAATTCACACGAAGAATGCGCGCAGGCTCTGGGACGATTACCAAGAATGCCTTGACCATGCGCGAACTATCGCACGTCGCGCAACCGAAACGGTGCCGGCCTACAGCGCGGGCATCTGCAAACACTGTGTATGGTACACTGCGTGTATCAAGCAACTCGATGCAGCGAACGATCTCACGCTGATCCCCGAGCTGGGTCGCTCGAAACGCGACGCCATGATCGGCCGCATAGGTTCGATCCGCGAACTTGCGGAGATCGACCCGGCCGATTTTATCGTGAGCGGAAAGACGGCATTTGCCGGGATCGGCCCTGCGACCCTCGAAAAACTGCACGCGCGCGCGAAGCTCCTGACCGCAGAAAACGGCAAGCCGTACCTTCGTGCGGCCGTATCTCTGCCAGCCGCCGATGTCGAATTGTTCTTCGACATCGAGGTGGACCCCATGCGCGATGTTTGTTATCTGCACGGGTTCGTGGAACGCCGAAACGGTGCCAATGAAAGCGAACGCTTCGTCGCATTTTTCGCGGATGCCGGCACGCCAGAGGCGGAGGAACGGGCGTTCGCAGAGGCTTTGCACTATATGCGGGCGTCGCAACCATGCGCCATCTACTACTATTCAAAGTACGAGCGGACGATCTATCGGAAACTCCGCAAGAAGTATCCCGATGTTTGCACCGAGGCGGAAATCGAGGCGTTGTTCGATCCGGCTCGGTCGGTCGACCTTTATTTCGATGTCGTCCTGAGGGCGACGGAGTGGCCGACGCGGGACTTCTCGATCAAAACCATCGCCAAGTACCTGGGGTTCGCCTGGCGCGATACCCACCCTTCCGGGGCCGCGTCCATCGAATGGTTCGACCGGTGGCTCGCGACCGGAGACCCGGCGATTCGACAACGTATCCTCGACTACAACGAAGACGACTGCCGCGGCACGCGCGTTCTTCTTGACGCCATTCGGGAACTCCCGGTTCAGCTTCCGAGGTAGACCTGCGCCGATGGCCTCACACGACGCTCGTAAGATGATTGGCGATTTGCGCGATCACTTGGCACGGCATGACAAACCCATCGCATTTCTCTTCGGTGCCGGGACGTCTTGCGCGGTAAAAGCCGTTTGCGCCGCAGGCGGCGGGCCGGAAAAGCCACTGATACCGGCCGTCGCGGGCTTAACGGAGATTTGCGCTTCGGAAGCGCGAAGTCTTGGCAAAGAATACGCGGAGGCATGGAGCAAGGTCGCAGCACAATGTGACCACGATGGGAAATCGGCAAACATTGAAGACATTTTGTCGCGGCTGCGAATGATGCTCGCGGCGATCGGCGAACAAGACACACTTCTGGGGCTCAACCGGACGGGGATTTTAAAGCTCGAAGAAACGGTGCGGCGCACGATAGCGAAGATTGCGAATCCTGCAATAGCGTTGATTCCAGAAGAGACGCCGCATCGATCGATGGCGCGTTGGTTGGCTAAGACCTCCAGACAACAGCCCGTCGAGATCTTCACTCTCAATTACGACGTGCTTATCGAGATGGCATTTGAAGCCGAACGGATACCGTTGTTCGACGGATTCGTTGGCAGCTATCGACCGTTTTTTCTGCCCGATAGCCTCCGGCGGCCGGAAGTCGCCCCAGGATTAAATTGGGTTCGTCTCTGGAAGATGCACGGATCGGTCACCTGGCGCCGTGAGAACCGGGGAGGGCGGGAACGAATCGTGCGCGGCGAGCCGGATTCCTCTGGCGAGATGATCCTCCCATCGTTCCACAAATACGATGAATCTCGCCAACAACCTTACGCCGCATTCATGGACCGACTCGCCAGATTTCTCGACCAGGACGACGCACTTCTCGTTACCAGCGGATTTAGCTTCGGGGACGAGCACATCAACAACGTGATTTTTTCGGCGATCGAGAACAGGCCCCGGACGCACGTTTATGCCCTGCAATTCAGCGAAGTTGACGACGACCACGATTTGCTCAAGCGCGCGGTGAGACAGAGGAACCTTATAGTCAGCGGTCCAAAGACTGGTATTATCGGCGGTCGGCGGGCCGAATGGAGGCTTGATGATCCTGTGCCCTTTGTCGATGTCGTGTTTGAGCGTGACCCAAAAACGGAGGCAAACCCGCAACCGAAGACCGGACAATTGAAGCTCGGGGATTTCGCAAAGTTCTGTGAATTTTTGCGCTCCATGGGCGAGCGCTGAGGATATCCGGATGTCCCTCTCCGATCCAACATTTATCGGTCAGGTAGCTTCCGTTACCGGGGGTATCGTCCGCGTCCGCCTGCGGGAAGATATGCCGACGACCCTTGTCATGATCGAGGGCGAGTCGTATCGGGTCGGTCAAATTGGCGCCTTCTTCCGGATAGCACTGGGATACACCCAGCTTTATGCCGTATGTACTCAAGTAGGCGCCGACGCTGCGCCTCCAAACAGTTTGGAGACCGGTCCCAGAAGTTCGCTTGAAGCGCCTACAACCGAACGTCTGGCGGGATATCGATGGATGGCCGTCACACTTTTTGGGGAGTCCATCGGCTCACAATTCGAGCGGGGAGTAGGTCAGTACCCGACTGTCGGCGATGAAGTTCATATCGTGACCAACGAAGACCTCCAAGTCATCTACGGATGGTCTCGAAATAAGGCGGGAACGGTGCCGGTCGGCACAATTGCCGCGTCGTCCGGGATTTCCGCAGACCTCAATGTCGCGGGACTTGTCAGTCGGCATTGCGCCATTGTCGGATCGACAGGAGCTGGAAAATCGAACCTTGTCACCGTTCTTCTTGAAACGATCGCCAGCGGCGATTTTCCATCCGCGCGTGTGATTGTGATCGATCCTCACGGAGAATATTCCACGGCTCTCGGCGACAAGGCGCGCGTATTCCGAATAAGACCGAATGAGTCGATTGGGGAGCGTCATCTTAGGGTGCCCTTCTGGGCTCTCCCGTTTGACGAATTGCAGTTGATGACATTGGGGGGCTTACAGCCCAATTACGAGGCTGCCATCAGGGAACAGGTGCTCGACCTTAAAGCGGCTTCTGCCGTAAATTTGCGGACGCCGCCGCCCATCGAGACCCTGACGGCCGATACGCCGGTGCCGTTCAGCATCAAGCGGCTCTGGCATGAACTCGATCAAGTGGAACGTAAAACGTTCAAGACCACGGGTGCCAATCAGAAGGAAGAGGATGCTTTTCCACCCGAGCAAGTCGGCAATTCCGAGACTTTGACGCCCGACCGATACCCGATCGCGAGTCCTTACAACCAGGCTCCCTATAAAAACAACCG
Source organism: Candidatus Binatus sp. (assembly GCF_030646925.1). Taxonomy (NCBI): domain Bacteria; phylum Candidatus Binatota; class Binatia (SeqCode); order Binatales (SeqCode); family Binataceae (SeqCode); genus Binatus (SeqCode); species Binatus sp. (SeqCode). Next base: position 6,975 of record NZ_JAUSKL010000039.1, read on the forward strand.
GAAAAGAAATATTGAACGACACTTGGACCTGATGCGGAGCCGGCTGCGTGACGGACGGTTCACCTTCCTGTTCAGTCCTGGGGGTGGTTACGAACCGGACCTTGACGGGCGGGTAACGTTGGATCTTGACGATCTTGTTCGCGATTGGGTTGGACATGATCGTCAAATTACGATCTTCGATGTATCGGGTCTCCCATCGGAGATACTGTCGACGATCGTCGGTACGATGCTACGGGTCGTTTACGACACTCTTTTCTGGGCGCAGGATCTTCCTGTCGGTGGGCGCCAACAACCTCTTCTCGTCGTTATCGACGAGGCTCATCGCTTTCTTCCCGAAGGAGGAAATACGCCCGCTCACCGCACTCTTTCCGTGATCGCCAAGGAAGGGCGAAAATATGGAGTGGGGCTCACTCTGGTGACCCAGCGTCCGTCCGAGATCGACAGTTCCGTGTTGAGCCAATGTGGTTCGATGATCGCCTTGCGTGTCACCAACACTGCCGACCGGGCAAAGGTAGCGGCTGCGTTACCGGATGAGCTCGGCGGTCTCGCGGATCTGCTGCCGTCCCTTCGGACCGGCGAAGGACTGTTCCTTGGGGAAGCTATGGCCATTCCATCACGTGTCCGCGTGCGCAAAGCTCTGAACAAGCCGGTTGGCGACGATCCGAAGCTCCCCGAAGCATGGCAGAACGCAGACCGTCCATCCGGAAAACTCTACACACAAGCACTTGCAAACTGGCGCGCGCAATCGACTTCTGCTGTCGTCCCGGCACCCGCTAAAGACAACCAGGAGAAATGACATGCCCGAGATGATCTTCGTCGATTCCTCCAATGTCGAGGCTATAGGATACGATTCCGCCACTCGAGAACTGCACGTGCGGTTCGTGAAATCGGGCGAGACGTACGTCTATTACGAAGTCGAGGAGTGGGTGTTCGAGGACTTCAAAAGAGCGGATTCAAAAGGGACTTTTCTCAATACCAACATCAAAGGCCGATACAATTACGGCAAACTATGACGGTCTAACGCCTAACCCAAGGCGGCAATCGTTTAGGAGCCCAAGTTCACTCGTAACATTTCTTTTTCACATCGAAATCCTTTCGACAATATTTCGCGAGACCCTCTGGCCTGCACCCCAACGTATGGGCTTGATTCTCGATGACCACCATTGATATTCCGGCTTCCGTGCAAAGGTAGGTGGCTCACGTTTCGGTTGCTTGAGGTCTGGCGTTATCTGTTAGAAGATGATACAAATCCTCGGATAGATAGCTTAATTGCCCAAGGAAATGTATCTTGACCGCACTTAAGGCAACCCGCTCAGACCGGCAGCAAGACCGGGCGATAGCTCTGCTCCGGCAGCGCGGAATGGTCCGCCTCGCTGAGTTCAGGGCGACGGGTGTCACGGCGACAACCGTCTCGCGCCTCGAGCGCGCCGGGGCCGTTATCCGTCTTGGCCGTGGACTCTATCAGCTTCCGGACGCGACAGTTGATGCCCATCACGTCCTCGCCGAAGCCTATAAGCGCGTTCCAAACGGGGTGATCTGTCTCGTCTCCGCGCTTGCCTTTCACGATCTCACCGATCAGATGCCTCCGCGCGTATGGATGGCAATCGGTCCTAAAGCCTGGCGCCCGCGCGTCGAGTATCCCGCGATCATATTCGTCCGATTTCCAAAAGAGCGGCTTGAGAACGGCGTGGAGTTTCACGTGATCGACGGCGTGCGGGTGCCCATCTTTGGCGTAGCGAAGACCCTGGCCGACGTTTTTCGCTATCGTCGCGTCCTCGGCACGACGCTTGCGGCTGAGGGGCTTCGGGAAGCGCTTCGGAAGAAGAAGGCGACGCCGGCAGAAATCTCCAAGCAGGCCGTCGACGCCGGCGTGTGGACCGCGATGCAGCCCTACATGGAGGCTCTGACGCTGGATGGCTAAGCGGACTCGGGATATCGGCGCGTCGGTCCGTTCTCGCCTCCTCAAACTGGCGCGGGACAGAGGCCAGCCATTCGATTTGGTGATCACACGCTATGCGCTGGAACGTCTGCTCCATCGGCTGAGTCAGTCGCCGCACCGTGATCGATTTGCTCTCAAGGGTGCGATGTTGATCACGACCTGGTTCGCGGACCCGCACCGCCCGACGCGCGATCTGGATCTGCTTGGGTTCGGTGATTCCTCAGAGGAATCCATTCTCGATGTTTTCCGCGAGGTCTGCGGAATGCTGGCGGATGACGGGATTACATTCGAGGTCGATAATTTGCGGATCGAGCGAATCCGAGAAGAACTGGAATATGGCGGACTGCGGCTGCGAACCATTGCCAACCTTTCGCGAGCACGAATCAACGTGGTGATTGATGTCGGCTTCGGAGACGCGGTGGAGCCTGGCCTGGAGGAAATCGAGTTTCCGGTTTTACTCGACTCAGCCGCGCCACGATTGCGGGCTTATCCGCGCGAGACGGTAATTGCCGAGAAATTTCAGGCCATGGTGTACCTCGGGCGGGCGAATAGCCGTATGAAGGACTTCTATGACGTTTGGGTGCTGTCGAAGGCTTACGAATTCGATGAGGCTCGCCTAGCGAAGGCGATCGCCGCGACTTTCGAACGCCGTCGCACTGCGATCCCGAACGAGGTTCCCGATGCGCTTACTCCGGAATTTGCTCGCGACGCGAGCAAGCGGCGACAATGGGAGAGTTTTGTCCGAGAGCTGGCGGCCGGGTCGGGCTCGCTTGAGACCGTGGTTTCCGATCTGGCGGCCTTTCTGATGCCGATGGCGTTGAAGGCCAGAGCGTCAACGCGGAACTAAGATTGAGAACGCTGATACGGCGGCGCGCCCGCGCTCGTTGCGCGGGCGCGCCGCAAATTTTATTGCCCGGAGGGTTTGCGATTGAGAATGAAATCCGTGGCCCGCTGCGCCTGCCCGGCGGCGTGGATCAAAAGCTTGCGATCATCGCGAAGCTTCTTGAGCCAGCCCGCGACGTAGGCGGCCTGATTATGAATGACCGCGTTTGAAATTCCGGCTTCCGCGCAGAGATAGGCCGCTGAAAGTTCCGCGACAAGCTCTTCGCGGCTGTACACAGGGCTTCCGAACGGTGCGAGTTCGGTTATCCCTTCTCGCGCAAGGCGTTTCTCGTGGCCGGTGCTATGCGACAATTCATGCGCGGCGGTACACGCTTCCTCCTCGGCGCTGATGAAAAGCTCGCGCGGCGGGAGTGTGACGCGATCCGTGATCGGCGAGTAAAACGCTTTCGATCCGGCGCGCACTATCTCGGGCGGATTCGGCATCCCGGCGATGATCTTCTCTACGGCTTCGATCGGATCATGCTGGTGCGTTTCGATCTTCGGCAGCTTGTCGAAGACTGTCTGCGGAAGTTCGCATTGTTCGAGGTTGAACACGCGATAATATCTGAGCAGGAAACGGCGGCGATTCTTCTCGTCGTTCTCCTCGGTGTCGAGGTCTTCCGTGCTTCGTTTAGCGCCTTCGATTTTCCAATAAACGATCAGCGTACTTTCCTCGCCTTTGCGGACGTGTCCGCCCAGTTCGGTTGCCTGGCGGTACGTCAACCAGAACGGCGAAACGTACTTCGACGCCGAAAGCAGGAAAACGTTTACGCCGCGATATGGCTTCTTGCTCACAAGGTTGCGCGGCAGTCCGGTCGAGGTCCACGGCCTGCGCCACGGCACCACGCCGTTTTCGAGCAGGTTGATGATCTCATCAGTAACCATTGCGTAGATGTCCATTATCGTAATCTTCGATTGTGGATTGGTTAGTTGCGGGAGAACCGCTTTCGCGGCTCTCCCGTTCTGGGTGGGCACTAAAAGGGGATGTCGCCGGAAGCTTCAGCCTTGGGCGCGTTGCCATTGGCGCGATTACCAAGCAGGCGGAGTTGCCGCACCACGATTTCGGTGCGGTAACGCTTGCCCGATCCGTCCTTCGCTTCGTACTGGCGGGTGGTAAGCCGGCCTTCGACGTAAACTTGCCGGCCTTTGCTCAGGAACCGCTCACACGTATCGGCCAGCCGCCCGAACGCGACGATGCGATGCCAGTCGGTGCGCTCCTGCTTCGCGCCGTTTCGATCCGTAAACCGCTCCGTGGTCGCCAGCGAGAAATTCGCTACGTTCTGCCCAGACGGAAGGGCACGAATCTCAGGGTTAGCTCCCAGATTGCCGATTACGATCACCTTATTGATGGTCATTGCCGTTACCTCCATTCCCTTTTTGCTTCGCCCGCTTCCGCTTTTGCGGCAGGGCGTGCTGCGCTTTGCTTTCATCACCGCGCAACTTTTTTCCGCGCGGCCCTCTCAAAACGAACTGGAGGGCCGTGCGCAGATTTCTAGATGCGCGAGTGGAGCGGGCGGCAGGACGTGCCACAGCGAAGCGGCCCGCAAGGGCTGGCGCGGCTTGCTAGCGCAACGAACGCCACCATTTAGAGCGGCGGCGAAGCGGAGACGCAGGCTGGGTCAGGTAGCGTTACGGGATGGACGCGAGCGGTGCAGCTTGCGAAACCCGAGAGGGCGTCTCACAGCGCAGCGCCGCCGGATTGGAAAGAGCGTTATGTGCCTTGAACAATTGCGGGGATAGGTAAGAAGATATGCCGGCGAGAGCCAAAGAGCCGGGGGGAGAAACGGTGGGGCACGAGCGGGTAGGACTTCTGCCGAAAACGGAGCGCTGGCGGACACTCGTCGCGAGTATCGCGAACGTGACGGGTGAGTCTGACGTGGCGGATCTAGCCGCGCGCACCACGGAACTATTGCGAAGCCAGCTTCGCGATGTCCAGACCGACGCGGGCGTGCAGGCGGCGTTTCACTATTTAGTCCTGTTGGGATTTGCGGCGCGTGATCCAGAGACCGCACAGGGGCAACTGAAGACTTACGGCATCAACGTGCCCGAGAGTCCGACGCCGCTCGATTTCGTGCGAGCGTTGCGTGAGTGGGTGGCAGCACACAGCGAAAACAGTGACAACAGCGAGTTAGCAACGCGTGCCGCTGGCGAGGCGATCTGTGGATGGTTCGAGGAGAATCGAACAGGTTCAAGGGCGCTCTTCCAGAAGCACGAAAACGCCTTTGATATTTGGCACGGTGCGGCCAGCGGTTCCGGGTTTTGTGAGTTGGCGCGGAAGTTCTTCGCGCGATTCACAGAGCGTCACCTGAACTACTACTTGGAAAGGGAAGCGTCTGCGGTGGCGCGGTCCATGGAATCGCGGGACGCGCTGGCGCGAAATCTTAAAGATCACGTCGATCGCGTTTCCAAGCACGCCTTCGAGACGGCGAAAATCACGCAGTCGTTTGCCGCGGGGTGGTTCAACAGGCGGCGAGACGAGCGAAGCGTAAGCGGGGAGGAAATAGAAGGATTTCTTCGGCTGGCGTTTGGCAAAATCAGGGATGAGCTGCTCAGGGAGCGGCATCGGATATGACGCGCGGTGCTTCCCGGATGGTTCTGTGCAATGGAGCCACTGTCCCGCGCGAGCGGAAAGAGCGTCAGCCTCTGCGGCTGGATTATCGTGAAGGATACGAGCCGAACGTTCGGATATCTTTGCCTGACTTTGTTCGTGGCGTTTACCATCTTCCGGATCGGGTTCTTGATCTCTTGGAAATCGCGTCTTATGTCTTTGCGGCCGATCGAATGCTTCCCCGAGGGCGGCGAGCCGCTCTGGAATACGAATCTTGGAGCCGGGCACTGCACTTCGCGATCAGAGTCCGCGACATAGACTTTTGGTCCCGTGCGGAGGTTCAAAGAAAGCTTGAAGATGCGCTGTGCTTTGTAACCGGAGATAAGACATATCGGTTTACGTTTGAAGGGGGCCATTCGACACCGCTAACAAGCCTGTTCGACTCGGAAAGTTTTCGGCTTCCAGAGCACGGATCGGCCGTGCTGTTGTTTTCGGGTGGCGTTGATTCTTTAACCGGAGCTTTGGACCAACTCGGCAGCGGAGTGGCGAGACGCACCTGCATGGTGAGTCACCGCTCTCAACCAGGAACGATGCGGACACAACATCAACTGGCCGAAGCTTTGGAACGATTGTTTCCTGGCCGGACAGCTCATTACACGTTTGATTGCGTTCTTCATGGACAAAGAGCGGCAGAAGAGACGCAACGTAGTCGCGTGTTTTTATATGTGTCGATCGCGTACGCGCTAGCCTGCGCTCTTTCACAATCTGAGTTATTCGTTTACGAGAACGGCATGACGGCTCTGAATTTCGCACGGCGTGAGGATTTGCTGAAAGCGAGAGCGAGCCGAACGACTCACCCCAAGACGATTCGGTTGCTTAACGACTTCCTTTCCGAAGTGTCAGGCCACGACTTTACCATACGCTCGCCATTTTCATGGATGACAAAAACTGACGTATTGCAGCGATTGGCGAGCATGAAGCAGGAACGGCTTCTGACCAGTGCAGTATCTTGCAGCAAGACGTTTCAAAGAATGAAGCGTGAAGCGACGCAATGCGGGGCATGCTCGCAGTGCGTGGAGCGGCGATTTGCAGCGTACGCAGCTGGGCTCGATGATATCGACGAAAGTGGATTGTACGCATTAGATTTCGTTGACCAGGAGGTTCGTGGCGAAGCGAGAACGGTGTTGTTGGATTTCGCGCGCCAGGGCAGGGACTTCGCGGAATCTGGTGTTGACCAATTCTACAGTGAGAGGACTGCGGAGCTAGTTGACGTGTTAGATGGATTTCCCAGCATGTCCGAGCAGACGGTTGTTCAAAAGATTTGGGAGTTATGCCGCAGACATGGGGAGCAGGTGCTGCATGCGATCCGGCGAATGCGAGAAGTTCACGATAATCCTTACAGCGCAATTCCACACGGAAGTTTTCTGGAGATGGTCTCCGAGCGGGAGTACCTGAAGGAACCGATCAAGCGCTTTGTGGAAGCGGTATGCCGCAAGTTGACGATCGCGCTGCCGCTGGCCTTTCAGCACAATCAGCCCACAAATGAAAACGACTTTAATGATAAGGTGAGCGCTATTCTCGCATCAGAGAAGGAGGAGATGGAGCGTGAACACCCGGCGGTCCGGTTCGCGCTAGCCCATGCGGTTCCGGACCACTCTGCGCGACGATCGGATGTATTTATTGAAAGCAAGTACATAAGAGGCGGGACAACGCCCGCCAAAGTGAATGAGGGGATGGCTGCGGATTTGACGAAGTACGGGAAGCAGCGTCATGTGCTGTTTGTAGTATACGATCCCGCAAGATCGATTGGCGACGATCTTCGGTTCAAAAAGGACTTCGAGAATGCAGGACCGTGCACCGTCCTTCTCATTAGGTAATTATCGTTGACACCGATTACTTCCGCACAATCCCTCGGGAATTTTCGCCAGTAGTTCGTTGAGCTTTTCGACGACCTCCTGAGCGGGAGATCTCCGCTCTCATCAAGCTTCAGCAAGAATTGTGCAAGTTAATTGCGGGACACAACACTAGAGGACAGATTACAGTTCAACATTTTTCGCTTTGCACCTCGACCACCATCTTCATGCGGCCGGTCTGCTCCCCGAAAACTCAGCCGAAATGAGGTTGATCCGCCCCGCGTCAAGGTTCTTCTGCTAGGGACCGACCTCTCCGTTTAGCTATCTTCGAAATCGAAGCTCCTGAACTTGAGTGTTCGGCAGTTTTCCGAAACCGTACGGACCACGCTCTCCGGGGCGCCTTCGGGTATCTCCGCGTGAATCTCGATTGTGACTTCGACGTTCGCTCCTGGCAGCTTTGTAAGATGCTGGATGACTTCGTCCGCGATTTGGCCGGCATCGCGACTGATACGAATTGCGTTTAATTGTGCGGAGCCATGGAACCGCCGCGACAACTTCGGTTCTGCACTTCCCCCAGTCTTCTTGTCATCTTGATCCCTCTTTATCTCGTCGTCTTTCCTTTTCTCGGTTTTCTGATCTTCGCGCTGGGCCTCGGCTTCCAGCTGAGCCTTCGCAATCTCCGACTTCACGAGCATCCCACCGCCGCCCACGATTGAGACAGTCACCAGTTGTCCGGCCCTGAGTCCTACGTATCGTCCTTTAGCCTCATCGAAGCTGTCGGCATATGCGAATGAATCCTGCGCCCACGTCATGAGTCGGAGCCCGTCACGAATCGCTTCGGCAAGCACCTCACTCCCTCGGAGTCGCGGCAAGTAGAGATACTGAGCGAAATCGTCGGCTAGCTGCGTGACCGGGACATGATTGCCGCGCCAAAGCGGTATGCGATCCAATTCCATGCGTAGCCGCGTGCCGGCGAGGTCCAAGACCAGCGACTCTTCGCCCTTCAGTTTCTTGGCCGCCCGCGGCGCGAGCGCGTCCTGGCCCGAGACCTTTGTCTCACTCCAGTCGATATCCTTGAGCGGTCCGTCCTTTGGCTTCTCTTGACCCGGGACGATCAGCCACTGATACGCTTCAGGTATCCGCTGATTGACGACGCCGTCGGACTCCTTCCGCGTCTTCTCTGCGTGCGCGCTCTGATTTGCGTCGAGGTTGAGCGTTGTCTTTTCGTCATCGATCGACTTCCACGCCATAAAATCTCGCACCGCGCGATTCAAATCGTCCATCCTGATGCGATCGGCCGCCAGGAACACGACCGTGTTTTTGAAGATGCGCGGTCCAGTCCCTTTGCTCTCGAGAATTCGCTGCGCTTCTACGCGCGCGGGGCTACCAGCTGTCTTCGACGAATGCGGATGGGCCGGATCCAATATCACCAGACGCGTCTCTCGATCCTCCGCGACCGCGGCCGCATCGACGCAAGCCTGGACCTTCGCGAATTCGCCGCGCTCTTTCTCCTGTAAGCGAAGCCGCCGCCGAATCTCCTCGCACACGGCCTCATCGTTTTCCTGCGCCGCGCGATCGCGCGCCAGCTTGGTGACGTTCTGTTGCGTGTCGTACCAGTACCGCCGGTCGGTGCTGTAGAGGTAGGTGGTCTGTTCCCGCAGCTTCCGCAGAGCATCTCCGAAAGTCGCCACCGTCTCGCCCGGTTGAGCACATCCGAGCTTGATCTGTATATCCTCAAGGCCTCGTCCTGCCGCATTCAGCGTGGGCGCCGACCCTATGAACACCGTCCGCGCCACGCGCCGCGACGCCGAGTACCGCGCCAACGCAGGGTTCTCCTGATCCATCCTGAGCGGCACTGATTCGGGCCCGTCGACGTCGGTACCGACGACCGGCCGCCAGGAGCTCTCAAGGTACTTCAACACTTCGTCGAGCACTGCCGGCGCATCGATCGGCACGGTCCCCGGCAGGATCAGGAGACTCGCGTCGCCACGCTCCCATAACGTGTGGATTACCGCCGCCATCAAGCGCAGCACTCCGCGCGTCATCTGGAACTTGTCGAGCGATGACCAGTCGCCGAATAACCGATCGAACAGCTCCGGATGAATCGGGTATGCCTTCTGGATGCGTTGTTCGTACGCGCCTTCCTTGCATTGCGCCGGGAATTCTTTGGCGCTTTCCCGGTACATCTCGCGGAACTTCTTGGCGACCGTATCGCGAGCGCGAAAAAGCTCGGGGTCCGTGATCGGCTGAAAGAGCCGTCGCCGCACGATCTCGAAACCTTCTTCAGTGGTCGCCGGCGTCCACGGCGTTTGAATCCGCGCAAAAACATTTTTAATGCGCTCGAGCGCCGCCCTGCCGCCCTCGCCGCCTATCTCGGTGTCCGACGCCGGGATACTCGCGACCACCAGCGTCTTCGGCACTGCCTTCGCGGCTTCCGTCAAGGTCTGGGCGAACGTCATGTTCGCGTCGAACGATCCTGCCGGCAAATCCGAAACGCCGTACAGCATTCGCGCGTGCGCCAGCCATTCGTCGATCAATATCAGGCACGGTGCGGCCCGCTTAAACAGTTCTCGAAGTTCACCACCGGGGCTTATTCCTTTGCGATCGGACTCCGCGACCAGCTTGTACCCATCCTTGCCGAGGAGTTGCCATGCGAGTTCGCCCCAAAGCGTCTTGACGACCGTCCCGTCAGCCTTGCGATGCGACTCGGCCGGCCCAATATCCGTACCGACTAGAACAGCGCGCTTTGCTCTTGGAATCGCGCTGACACCTGCTTGCTTCAGCACCGTCTCGACGCCAGCGAGATCGCTTGGCGGGACGCCCGAGAATAGATGGTACAGCGCGAGCATCGAATGCGTCTTGCCGCCGCCAAAATTCGTCTGCAGCTCGACCACCGGATCGCCCGAATTGTCGCCAGCGCTCAGTCGCCGTACCGCGCCGACCAGCAACTGCTCCAGTCCATGAGTCATGAAGGTGCGCTGAAAAAAATCGCGCGGCTTGCCGTATTCATCCGCCGCCTCGCCGCGATACACCTGCGCGAGATCCGCCGCGAACTCCGCCTGCTGGAATCTCCCTGACGCCACATCCGGATGCGGCGTTATAACTTCTCGCCACGGTTTGAGACCCGCCGACGGCTGGCCCTCGGTAGGCGAAGTCGCGAGCTTCCGCGTCTCGCTGCGCGTCTGTTCCGCATAGTTCAGGCGCTGCAATTCCTGCTTCGCGCGCTGAACCTCGACCGCCTGTTCCGCCGTGATCGCCGTCAGCAGCCGATTGATACTGTCGAGCGCCCGATACGCATCGTCGCTCGTAAACGGCTCCGAATGCGCCCACTGGTTGCGAGTCGTGCGCAACTCCGCGATCAGGTTCCGCTCGCTATTGCCGAGCTTCTTGCCGAAGACGAGTGTCCAGTTGTCCCACATCGCGCCCAGCAGCGCCTGCGAGTCCCAATTGATTTGTCCTTTGCTCTCGCGCTTCAGCCGGCGCTCGTCCCGAGCCGCTTCCTCGATCCACTTGTCGCCGAATACGGTCCTGAGCTCGCGCTCGACGTAGGGCTTCAGTCCCTCGCGCATCAGGTCGAGCGCTTTGCCGACCCGCTCGTAGTTGGTGATCGCCATTTCTATTCATCCCCCGCATTAACTCCCCCCTTGAGTTTTACGAGAACTATTACGAGACCTCCTCGACGCTTCCGTTAGCCTTGACGAAGAGGCAACTGATTCCGGTCCTTTGCTTCGCCAAGTTTGGCAGCCGGGTCCACAAGCCGCGAAACTGCGGAAGGTCCGGCACCGCGATACTGTATCTCGCAGGACGCTACTAGCCACATCTCAGGCTTCTTCTAGTTTCGCGGCAAGTCGTATTGCCAGATCGGCGAACTCTACGGCTTCGGACTCCGTTATATCGGCGGCATCCTCATGTGCCGCCTGGTTTCGAAGCTCTCTCATCTCCCTGAAAATCTGGTAGGTATGCGGGTCAATTCGTCCATCTGAATGGAGAGAAGCCAGCACTTTCAGGGTCTGCCAGCTGGGCTTGATCCCGTGGCGTTGCGCTGCTCGTCTTGAGGCTTGCTCGAGATGCCGCCACGCAACTAAAACAGCCGCAGAAGGGTCCAATTTGGCTATTTTTTGGAACAATTGCTTGGCTGGAAGTAAATTTGAGAGGTGCGCCTCATCGATAGTAGGCCCAAGCACTGGCGCCGCCTCGGCACTGATTTCTTGAACTTTTTTTCCAAAGGCGATTCTGAATTCTTTGTATCGAATCTCAAGGATGTTCCGAAGCAATTCGGCCAGCGGCTCCTTGAAGTACAACACGAGGAAAAGTAGTAGACTTGGCCACGCAAGGGTTTTGATAAGCGAGGAAATAAAGCTGAGCCAATTCATAAATTCCCGTATTTACAGCAGGCGGGCGGTTTCGCCGCTCGGACCCGAGGCCTGCTTGGTTAGCTCGGGCCAGGATTTGACCAGCATGTTGTAGGCGAATGCTTCCTGCGCCCATTTCTTGCGCTCCGCGATTACATAGAGTCGGTACGCGAGGTCTTTCGCAGCCTCGCCCATCGCACCCAGCTTGCGAAGCATATCCGCAGCCTTATTTTCTCCACCTGTTTCGATTGCGTGCACGAGACGTTGCGTCACCTGCCATATAGTCAGTCGCCGCTCTGTGGTGGGATCCCAGCCGCTGTCGAGATCATCGCGCCCGATGAGGCGCACTTTACCAGCTTTCGATTCGACGATTCCGGCATCGCGCATCGCGTTGACGGCCGTGTCCTTAGCCTTGGAGAGGGTTTCTGCGTCGCCGAACTTGCCCTCGGTCATTCCGAACTGCTCGAACCATGCGACCGCCCATCGGGTCTCGGCGTCGTATTCGCCTTCCTGCTCCGCGAGGACTTCATCGAGTGCATGGTTTATGAGACCGAGCGCGGCACGAACGGTCATCGCAGAGCCGTCGGTTTCGAGGACTTTCGAATAGCGCGAGAAGACGGCCATGCGCGGGCCGATCGCGGCTTGCGCGAGGTCGACCGGCGCGATGCTGCCATGCTGGAGTTTGCGCAGCGCGTCGGGGAGTTCGTCTTTGAGAGCTTTGAGGAACTCCCGCCGCGTCGCCATCGGTGCGTCGTCGAGCCTCGGCCGGCATGCGAGTACGACGGACGAGGCAAGCGCTCCCACGTTCTTCTTCAAGCTACCGACCAGCTCTGTTCGCATCGGCCATGTGCCATTGACCTGAAAGCCAGCTCTGATCAGTCCCTCCAGCATCGTTTCCCAGCCCGTCGATGCGCGCGGCGCAGTGCCTTCATCCGAATCCCCGTCCGACTGCGCTTGTTTGAAGGCATAGAAAAGAGTCAGCGGATATGAGGGCTTCTGGTTGACCCGCATCTGTTGAAACGCCTTACCCAATCCTTCTTCGAAGAAACGTTGCGCGCGTTCCTTACTGCCGTCAAATCGGTAGGGCGTTGCGACCAGCTCTTGAGCCTTTGGTACAAGCATGGTGCTGAAGAGTTGTGGAAAGAGTCTTCCAACCGAGCGACGGAGCCACACGTAGAAGAAATCGGAGAGATCAGCGTAACCGATGTTGTCGTAGTAGGGAGGATCGGTCGCGATAATCGGAGTCTCGACCCCGTTCAACGCAGCTGTAGCATCAAGTTGCTTCGCTGAGCCCATCGTCGCTGGCGCGAGACCGTCGAGGACTTCGCAGGCTGACTGCACAGTCCCAAAAATGTCTCCTCCGGCCCCGGCAAATGGATTCGTTTCCGCGTAATCCCAAGTCATCGGGATGGCCTGCCGGCCTAGAGCTCCGGCGAGGCGGTCCATCCCTACTTCCCAAATCGCGCCGGTGCAGTTTCGACTGGTCGCTTTGCTCAATCCGAACGCGAGGTAGGTTGCGACGGCGTCCGCGTACGCGAGTAGGCCGGTTCCGCCCGCGTCTATGCTTCTTCCATCGTCAGGCATTCCAGCTTCGCGCGCATCTTTGAGCGCGCGCTCGCGCGCCTCTCCAACCAGATCGCTGAACGTCGTAAGCGCCACTAACTGACGAGGTGTAAAGAGATCGCGAAACCGTTTTAGTCCATAGAGCGTGCACCAGATCGCGCGAGGCTCGTATGCGAGTTCCTCTTCGGGCGCCCATCTGGGCTTTACCGTATCCGCGGCAGCTTGATGCGTGTCTGATGCCGCAACGTAGATGCGTCCTCCGCTGCCACCACAGACAATGCTCATGAGGGCGGCGCCAAACCGCTTCGCCATGCCCTCGTCTTTGATGTGCTGATCATCTACCGATTGCTTGCAAACCAGACAGTCAAACTTGGCGCCTCGGCCGGTTTTGGACGCTGCTAACGGCTTGCCGATGCCGGTTTTCACTCGGAATCGCACGGTCTTTGCAGATGTATCAACGATCGGCTCTAGCCAAGCCTGTTTGCCCTTCTTGGTTGAGAGCCAGAACGAGCGCACTAGCGGCATTTGCGCGCCGCAGGCGGGATTCGGGCATTTCACGGTCCGCGCCCACAGCCACGCGATCACGGTAAGCTCGCGTCCGATGAGACCCTTCAGGTCTTCGCGCCCCGCGGCGATCTCTTTCGTGACCTTGACCTTCGGATAGAGATGACCGATGCGCTTCTCGGCCTCGTCGCGCATCCACTTCCCATAATAGCGCACGTCCTCGGCCAGCCCCTGCGCACCCTTCCAGCTCCCCGAGTGTGCGAGACTCTTTTTCGCTTCGGGATTGATTGGAGGCCGTCCAGCGAACTTCGGCGGAATTTCGATCAGCGCCTTGGTGATCAGCACCGCGACTGGATTCAAGTCGCTGCCGTGCGCTTCGAGTCCCAATCTCTGCGCTTCAAGCGGAATCGAACCTCCGCCGCAGAACGGATCGAGCACCGGCGGAGGTTTGCCGTCACATGACTTCATAATCTCCGCACGCGCCGCGGCAAGTACCCGTTCGTTATTCGAGTTCTCCCATAGCACCAGCTCCTCAATTATCCCGAACAGCCGCTCGCGTTCCTTCTTCTGCGCCTCATCGGTTGGAAACTCCTCGGGATGACTCGACGGGTCATCTACTAGTTGCGCGAAGAGCACTGCGCGGCACGCAGCCAGTGGCCGACGCGCCCACCATAGATGCAGCGTGCTAGGATGCCCATGCCGGATACTTTTCTCGCGCGCCGACGCGACATTGATCGCCTCCAGCGGCAACGCCACCTCAATCAACTTCTTCCGCATCTACTGATCCTAAATTTGCTGCTTGTCTTGAACGCCTGTGTGAGCCTTGATTTCGTTCCAGATTGCGTCCTTCCGCCAGGCTGTAAATTCCTCAAACTTGTCCTTCAGAAGCGCCCCGTCTGGGTCATGTGGGAGAAGGTGAGATTTCAGCAGTTCGGCGAATTTCTTCTCGCCAATCGAAGCCCGAACCTCCTTCATGTACTTCGATGGGGGGCGATCATTAATCGATTTGTTCGTCGAACTATCGATAAGTGTGCGATTGAGGATCGAGTCGACGACGGGACCAGAGATCCCCTCCTTCTTCAGCCATGCCTGCGGAAACACGTGATGATCGTCGACGCCGTTCTGCTGAATAAGGCTGCCGCTCAATTTTGCGGCGCTATGAAAGTCGCGCGATCCCAAGCTGACTATGAGGCACATTGCGGCCCGATACTGTGCGCGTTGACGAGGAGTTATATTCTTGAGAATTTCAGGATCGAAACTGAAGTTCGCGATGGAACGCGGCGCCGCACCCTCGGCGATCCAGCCCAGCAATTCAGTTAAATCGACTGCCGCTTGGCTGTTTGCAGCGTTGTCATAGACTTGGCCGAACGTTGAGCACCAGAACCATTGCGCAAGTTTCTGGCGGGCCGCGGCAGCCTGTGGCCCCTTCAACGTCCCCGTTCTTGCGAGGACACCTGCCAGTGGTATCAGCAGAGTGTCATAGGGAAGCCAATTTGGGATCAACACCCCGCAGTCTTCGCGCAATATCTCGAGACTTTTTGCCAAAGCGGCGACGGCTCGGTCCCACCAACCCGTCAAGGCGGAAGGTTTGAGGTCCAAAACGTCACTTCGTTTGCATGAAGGCGCCGCCCGGCTAACGAGAGACACAATTTGAAGCAGGTAATAAGGATCAACCCCAAAATCGGCAATGATTGGGTAATCTTTCTTTGTCTTCTCCCACAAATCGCGCAACTTGATGTTCTGGGGCCAAAATCGAGCAGTTAACAGCTCAAAGACACTCAGTTTCACGCCCGTTCGGTTAAGAGTCTCAAAAATTGTACATACCGCAGCCGCGCTGGTGCTATCTACGAGTGTTACGACAGGAAAAGTATAGCCATCGATTGGCTTTATCCATTGCTCGCCGATAGCCTGCAAGTCCTTTTGAATCCTGAGTCGTTCCTTATCGCTATCTGCGGCTTCCGCAACTTTGAGCATCCAATCGAGGAACCCTCCATAGCCGCTCTTCAGCACACTTAGGGGCATGATCAAATCCTTGGATTGCACGGCAAAGTCGTTGAATTGGTGTGCGATTCGCGAGTTTATACGGAAGTGAACGATACAATCTTCGAAATCGGCGCCACCAATGAGGTCTCGTACTTTGATGAAATACTGATGGTCTCCGACCCCGTAAAATGCTTGATACAGAGAAGTCAGCCTTTGCTGACCGTCGAGCACAAGAAAGGTGGGTTGAGCGCCGTGCAGCGGTGGCGCACCGGCGAATTCGCGGCACGCAAACAGATTGCCCTTGTCTCGTATTCTCAGCAGGCTACCAGCTGGGTAACTCGCAGCAATTGAACTAATTAACTCCTGCGTAGCGCTTGGGTCCCATACAAAATCGCGTTGAAAGTCGGGCAAGGCAGCCTCGCGCGAATGGATCTGTCCCACTAGCTCTTTGAGTTGGCGTGGATTTGTATCTTCGAAAATGTTCATTCAGATGAACCCCCCTTTGGAATCGTCAAATATAGGGCTGGCTGGGATTTGTCACTTAAGCCGGATCAACGGCTCGTGCTATCAGCTCGTCCAATTTGTAGTTCACGCTCGTTACGCCGAAGTCGGGCTCGCGCTGAAATGGGCATCGCACGTAGTGAGGAGTCGCAGCGTCGCCATCGACTTCCACCACCGCCAGAATGAATTCGTCAGGTTTGTTCAGCCCCGTGAGGATCTCATTCTTTGTCACAGTGACGGTCGTGGCGCCTGTGGCGCGACCCTTAACTTCGATAAATCGAAGCCGGCCCTGACCCGGTATCCGCGACTCGATATCGTAGCCGCAGTTCGATTTGCTAACGTCCTGCGGTTCGAAGCCGAGCCGTCTTTCCGCCGCGAGCACCGCTTCCATCGCGATCCTCTCGACTCGCTCGGTGTTATGCCGCTCTTGATCGGAAATCGGAGCAATCTCGCCTTTGAGCCTTCTGAGCAGAGCCTCCGTGACGACTAACGCCCCGCCGATCACGAGCGGCGGCAATGGCGACAGCTTGCGCTCCTGTTCCAATTCCTCCATCCGTTTTAACAGCCTCGCTTCTAAATCCTCTGCGCGCTGACGCGCCCGGCCCGAATTCAGTCTCGGCGTCTTGCCAGCAAGTTCCTGGGCCTTGAGCTCCTCTGCGCGATGATCCCAGTAATTGATCTCTTTCGTCAGGCGATCCCTCACCGCCACCATAGTCTTGTCGACGAGCGCCTCTTTGCGCGTCCTGATCTCGCTCAGATGCTTCGGCACCAGCTCTGTGACCGCATACTCCTGCACCTTGCTTTCCAGATCGCTGCTGAGCCATCCGGCCGCGAGCGCGCCCTCGACCAGCGTTCGCTCATCATCCTCGATCGGGCGGTAGTCAAGATAGGGCGCGTATCCGGCTCCTGCGATATTTGCGGCTTCATCGATCTCCACGAACTGCATCTGGCGCGAAACCATCCGGCGATTCCCGGCAGCGTCGCTGCGCGCATCCTGGATGGCGTGTTCTAGGAAGAAGAGTGCGCGGACTCGCTCGTCGGCCTCATCAGACGAGACCAGAACCGCGCCGCGCTTCAGAAGATCGCGATGTCGCTCGAGCACGATGTCGATCGTCGAATCGAGTAGCGGGTGTCCAGGACAGATGAAATCGGCGAGCGCCTTGCCGGGAACCGAAATCAGAGTTTTCTCGAATGTCACGCGTTCATAACGCGATAAAAGAGGCGCCCCCGCGCCGATAAGTCGATCGCGATTGCGAATAAGCGCCGGCACATGAGTGATCTCATAACGCCGCGGCTCACGCTCACGGCTGCTCCCGCCCAACAGTTTGAACGCCTCGATAAAAAAGCTTGCGATGAAATGCGGCTGCAATCGGCGCGCCTCGGCACGTTCCATATCCTCGCGAATCTGCCGCACCCGGCTCGCATCCATCGAATCATGCGCCAGCGCTCGATCGTCGAGCAGTTCCTCGCAATGCTGCCGATCGGCAAGGTTGTCCACCGTCTGATGCAGCCGGGCGCGCACTTCGGGTTGATCGCCATAACGAATCGCATCGATGAGCAAACCGCGAAGCGGAGTGTCGCGGAACAGCTTGCCGAGGATATCGAAGATTCCTGCGCCAAGGCTCTGGCGCTGTTCATCCAACTTTTCGAACAGCCGCTTGAATACGTCGCCCTCGCGGGTCTCGCCGGCGACCAGATTCCAGAGATGGCAAACTTCCGTCTGCCCGATCCTGTGAATGCGGCCGAAGCGTTGTTCCAGCCGGCTCGGATTCCATGGCAGATCGTAGTTCACCATCAGATGGGCGCGCTGAAGATTGATTCCTTCGCCTGCCGCGTCGGTTGCAACCAGGATTTCGACTTCCCGATCCTGGGTGAATGCTTCCTGCGCTTTACGGCGTTCCTCACGTCCCAGCCCGCCGTGGATTTGGACAAGCGCCTCGTGGCGGCCAAGCAGCGAACGAATCTGCTCGACTAAGTAATTCAGTGTGTCGCGATGCTCAGTGAAGATAACTAGCTTACGGCGATGGCCCTCGGAATCGACGACACTGGGATTCTCTAGCAGCAGGCTTCGGAGTTCCTCCCATTTCTTATCGAATCCGGAGCGCCGCACTTTGAGCGCCAACGCTTCCAGTTGCTTCAGGGTCTGGATCTCGGCTTCCAGCTCGGCGATCGTCTTCGCCGCCGTAGCCTGGTCGACGACCCTCTCCTCGGTTTCCTCGAGTTCTTCGCTGGTAGCATCGTCCAGGTCGTCGATGTCCTCGACTTCGTACTCGGGCAGCGTGATTGCTAGTTCAGTTCGGGCTTCGGAACTCCGCTTCATGAGACGCTCTTCGCGCAATCGGCTTTCAAGGCGTTCGCGCCGACGCCGGAGCGATTGGTGGATCGCCTCCGGGGAAGAAGCGAGGCGCCGCTGAAGAATCGTGAGCGCGAAGCCAACCGTTCCCTTCTGTCCTCCGTTCTGAAGCGCATCCGCACGATTGAATTCCTGGCGCACATAGTCTGTCACGCGCTTGTACAGGTCGGCCTCGGCAGCCGAAAGCTGGTACGTGACGGTGTAGGCGAGACGCTCGGGGAACAGAGGCCTGCCGTCGAATCTGAGCAACTTCTCCTTGACCATTCTGCGAATCAGATCGGAGACATCGACGGTGTGCACGCCGTCGCGGAACTTACCCTCAAAGCGGTCTCCGTCGAGCAACGCCATGAAGAGCTGAAAATCCTCCTCCTTGCCGTTGTGAGGAGTTGCCGTCATCAAGAGGAAATGGCGGGTGAGGTGCGACAGCAGCTTGCCAAGTTTGTACCGCTTGGTTTCCTTGACCTCGCCGCCGAAAAAAGAAGCCGACATTTTATGCGCCTCGTCAACGATGACGAGATCCCAATCGGTCGATTGGAGCTTTGCTTGAAGATCCTCGTTGCGTGAGAGTTTATCGAGTCGGCAGATCGCAAGAGGATTCTCGGAAAACCAATTTCCGGTGCGCGCGGACTCAAGCTTATCGTTCGTCATGATCTCGAATGGCAGGTGAAAGCGCCGATCGAGCTCATCCTGCCACTGTTCGACGAGCATCCCGGGGACAACGATCAGGCATCGTCGCAGATCGCCGCGAATCATGAGTTCCTTTATGAGGAGCCCGGCCATAATAGTTTTGCCCGCACCCGGATCGTCCGCCAGGAGAAATCTCAGCGGCTGGCGCGTCAGCATCTCGCCGTAAACCGCTGTAATCTGGTGCGGCAACGGATCGACCAGCGACGTGTGGACCGCCAGAATCGGATCGAACAAATAGGCGAGTCGGATCCGGTAGGCTTCGGAAACCAGGCGAAACAGCGAACCGTCGCCGTCGAAACTCCACGGACGTCCGGCCGATGCGACATCGATGGTGGGCTCGCGATCGCGATAGACAAGTTCGTTACCGAGACGGCCAGCCGGATCCTTATACGTCAGCTCGACAACGTTCGATCCATGCCACTTCACGTCAACGACTGTGACGATCGCATCGGGCAAAATCCCTTTAACAGACGCGCCTCGCGTCAGATCTTCAAGTCGAGCCATCGAGTGTCCTCGGATGCCGGGGCGGCAAGCCCGCTACGCGCATCCCTCCTGGAGCGTGCATCGAACCTGAGCGTCATCGAACCTGAGCGTGCATCGAACCTGAGCGTGCATCGAACATAGCAAAAGCGTCTGGGAGTTACTAAAGCGTGTCCCGCTGACAACGGACAATTGACGGAAATCTCGACTCTGGCCATACGAACCGTCTTGGGCGTGCGCGACCACGAAGAAATACCGCCTCGGGTGACCCTCTAAAGATCGGACCGGTGAGGTCGGACATACTCTGCGCGGTGCCTTCCGGCCCATAGCTCAGCCTAAGGTAGCGCTCCTCAGCGAACCTCTACTAGACACTACGCCTCAGCCTCCCCTGTGCTGGGCTCTAGCAGGCTGCGGAAAAACGACGGGTTTTCCGCTTGGCAGTGTATAGTGGAGTAGGAAGTGGTTGGAGGAGGAGGTAGCGGTGATGCGCGGGGCGGACCATCAGCAGAGCGGAATGTTCAGCTACATATCGGCGGAGC
>NZ_JAUSKL010000040.1 GCF_030646925.1 Candidatus Binatus sp.
GAACGCGGATTCCTGATCGCTCCGATCGCAACGGTCAGTGAAGTTCTTGCGAGTCCTCAACTCAAGTCCCGGCAATACTGGCAGATGCTCGAGCATCCGGAGCTGGGTCGCTCGTTCCCGTATCCCGGGCCGTTCGCAAAGTTCAGTGAAACGCCGATCGTTTACCGCCGACGCCCGCCGCTAATCGGAGAACACAATCACGAGGTCTATTCCAACGAGTTGGGATTGTCGGCTGCGAGAATCGAGGACCTGGCGCGAAGAGGTATAATCTGATGTTGCCGCTCGAGGATGTCAAAATTGTCGACTTCATGTGGGCGCTGGCGGGGCCGGGTACGACGAGGACGCTGGCAGACTACGGTGCGACGGTGGTCCGAATCGAATCAGCCAGCAGAATAGATGGCGCTCGTACGGTTGGTCCGTTTTACAAAAATAAGCCAGCGACCGACGGTTCGGGCCTGTTTGGAACCTACAATGCAGGCAAGCTCGGCCTCGGACTCGACCTGAGTAAGCCCCAGGCGCGAGACGTGGTGCTCGACCTTGTGCGCTGGGCTGACGTGGTGTGTGAGTCTTTTTCGCCCAAGGCGATGCGAGCGTGGAAGCTCGACTATGAATCTTTGCGTGTGATCAAACCCGATCTCATCATGCTGAGCTCGTGCCTGATGGGGCAGACCGGTCCGCTGTCCGGTTTTGTCGGGTTCGGCAATATGGCCGCGGCGATTTCCGGCTTCTACAATCTCTGCGGATGGCCGGACCGGGCGCCATCGGGGCCATTCGGTGCCTACACTGATTACATCGCGCCGCGGTTCGGCGCGGTATCGGTTCTCGCGGCGATCGATTACCGCAGGCGCACCGGCAAAGGTCAATATATCGATCAGTCGCAGGCAGAGTCTGCGCTACATTTTCTCTCTCCGGCGCTACTTGATTGCGCGACCAACGCGCGAGTCGCGCAGGGTCTCGGAAACGACGATCCGAATTATGCGCCGCATGGTGTCTATCCCGCGCTCGGTCAAGCTAGCTGGGTGGCGATTGCCTGCCTGACAGAGGAACATTGGCGCAGGTTATGCTCCGTCATGGGCCGGGATGACCTGGTGAACAACGAGAGCTTTGCGATGCTGTCCGATCGTCATCGTAATCGCGGACAATTGGATCAAGTCATCGGAGCCTGGACGATCGGTTTGACCGCTGAGGCGGTGGAGGTCGCGCTACAAGCCGCGGGCATTCCGGCGGCTGCGGTTAAGGATAGCAGAGCAGTCTGCGAGGACGAGCAGCTGGCGAGCCGCGGATACCTGATTGAGATCGAACATCCCGCTCTCGGCAAAACCGTGATTGAAGGGCCGCGCTTTCTTCTTTCGCGCACGCCCGCCAAGGTTCCGGCGCCTGCGCCTACCATCGGCGGCGACAATCAATACGTTCTTCAATCGATTCTGGGTTACGACGAAGATCGCATAACGGAGTTGGTCGCAGCCGGCGCGCTGCAATAGGTGCATCTCACCATATTGGGACGCAGTGTCCGGGCTGATCTGTCTCCGAGTTGAATCTTGGAGCGGTGGTCGCGCTACAATCCGATTTCCTTGATAAAAGGCCTCAGCGCTTGCAGCAGTCCCGCGGGATTGTCGCCCTGAATCGTGTGGCCGGCGTTAGGGACTTTAACCCAGCGGCCATGCGGCAGTGCGGCGGCGAATTTGGACGCATTCTCATCAGTGAAGACGTCGCTCCGATCGCCACGCAGCACCAACGTCGGACACGATATCTTGCGAATGTCGTCGAGGATCTGTCTCGCCCGAGCGAGCCTCTCCTGCACGAAGTCACCCGCCATCGACATCCGGTTCGGATCGTGTTTCCAGGTCCACTTGCCGTTGGGCAGTTGCCGCAGATTGTGGAGCAGGCTGCGCCGCAGCAGAGTCGGGTTGCGCCGAGGGTTGAACGCCATCGCACGTTCGACGAACGCGTCCACCGAATCCAGCACGCGATCCTGGCTGATAAAATCGCGAATCCGTTTGGAACCGCTCAGATTCAGTTCCGGTCCAACGTCGACCAGCACGAGCCCGCTCAAGCTCGACGCGTGCTCGAGCGCATAGCCGAGCGCCGCAAACCCACCCATCGAATGCGCCACCACGAGCGGCTTCTTGAGTTGGAGTTCATCGACAAAGCCTTCGACGTCGCCGACCTGGCTCTCGTGGCTGTAGTTAGACGTCGGTTCCCATTCGCTATCGCCGTGACCGCGCTGGTCAAGCGCGAAGCAGTGATAGTCCGTCCGCAGCATCAAGCAGATGACGTCCCAAGTGTGAGCATTGAGGCCTCCGCCGTGGAGAAACAAGATCGGCGGACGCCCGGCGGTCCCCCAATCGAGGTAATGGAACCGCATCCGATGGATCACGATATGATGCGATTCGGGGAGGACGACTTCGGGAAGTTTCAGTCCAGCGTGGTAGGCAGTGAGTTCGAGATGCTCGAGTTGCTCAGCAACGGTCAGCATGCATAACGCTCCTGGTCTGTTTCGACTGCGATAACAGCCGCGCGTGTACGTCCGAGGTCTAGCAAACCCGAAATAGCCGGGCAAGCAGTTGCGATTGAGGGAGGAATCTTCCCGCCGCGTTTTCGCGGCTGGCAGGCTCGGCGCGAATGCGGTAAGACACCATTCTTCCCGACAAGGAGGATGGTTCATCATGGCACTCAACGGGCAGAAACACGTGCTCGACGGCTACAAGGCGCTTGATTTCACGCAATTCGTCGCTGGTCCGACGGTCACGAAGCTGATGGCCGAGATGGGCGCCGAGGTTATCAAGGTTGAACTTGCACCCGACGGCGACCGCTCGCGCTCGATGCCATTTATCAGGAACGAACGCAGCGGCTACTTCGTCCAGCAGAATCGCGGAAAGTTGAGCCTTTGTCTCGACCCGCGAATCGAAGCCGGCAAAACGATCATCCGCGAGTTGATCGCGAAGGTGGACGTGCTGGTCGAAAATTTTGCGCCTGGCGTGATCCGCCGGATGGGCTTCGATTACGAGACCGTCCGCGGCATCAATCCAAAGATCGTCATGTGCTCGGTCTCCACCTTTGGCCAGCAGGGACCGCTTGCTCACGATCCGGGCTACGACTTCATGGGACAGGCTTATGCCGGAGTGACCTCCTTGAGCGGCGAGGAGGGTGGCCCACATTTTCCGCCGATGCTTGCGATCGGCGACGTATCTACCGGAGTGCACGGACTTGCGGCGATCGCCTGCTCGTTACTGCATCGCGAGCGCACCGGCGAGGGCCAGTACGTCGATATATCGCTCGTGGACGCCTACTTCCATTACCACGACATCTGGGTGCAATCGATTAGCGCGAGCGGCGGCTCGGCCAAGCCGGTCCGAACTGGGCTTCACTACTCAGTTCTCGCGCCGGCCGGGATGTTCAAAGCGCGCGAGGGCTACATCTTCGTTTTTGCCTGGCTCGACCATCATTGGGTCAAGCTGTGCGAGCTGATGGGCCGGCCGGAGCTGGGCCGTGATCCGCGCTTCATTGACAATACGAGCAGGCTCAAAAATCGCGCGGAGATTATCAAGGTGATCGAGAGCTGGCTGCAATCGATTCCGAGTGACGAAGTTGCGGTTGAGCTGTTGCGCGAAGCGCGAATACCTTCCGCTCCGGTGCTAACCGTCGAGCAGGCGATGAAGCATCCGCATCTGGTCGAACGGCAGACGGTGCAGACGGTGCATGATCGCATCCTGGGCGAGCTGCAGATTCCCGGCTTTCCGCTCCGCTTCTCGGCATTCCCTGATCGGCTCGAGCTCGAGGCGCCGTTCCTGGGCGAACACAACGAGCGGATTCTTTCGTCATATCTCGGCTACAGCCCTGATAGCGTCGCACGCCTGGAGCAAGAAGGTGTGCTCCGATCGTTGCCGCGTTAGCCGTCAATAAAGGTCTCGAGCATCGCTCCCGGCACGAGCAGCCGAAGCATGCAGGACCACTCCACTTCTGTTGGAGATCGGGCCGCGTCGGCGCATCAAAGCCGCTTCCCTGTTCGATGAGAGATTCGCCGCCGCCTCAACTTATCGCTGTCCTGGTTTTCGGGTTTTGGGTCAGCCACGCCGTGCCCCGGAAACGGCGCAGCGCCTTCCTGGAGTTCGCGCTACCCAGCTGCTGCGAGGAGCTACTACGGTATAGGCCCCGCGACGTGCATCCTCACTCGGCCGCGACCGAAACCTTGGACCTCAGCCTTCGAACAGATAGGGCTCTAGCGTCGCCTGCGCCGCGAGGCGGTGCTTATGCCACTTGCCGCCGCCGTAGTAGGCGAGGCTGCCCGGTGCCGCGTTGCCTTCACCGTTATAGTAGGAGATGCAATCGCGCAGCGGTGCAGTCGCGAGGTCGACGTCGCGGCAATGCTCCGCATACGCATCTTCAGGCTCCTTGCGGACATCGACGATGCGCGCGCCGCGCTCCCGCATGGTCTGCAGCAGCCACACGACATAGTCACCGTGCGCGTCGATCGCGTCGGTGAAGTTGAAGCTGCCGCCGCCGCCCTGCGGACCGGTGACGATGAACAGGTTGGGGAAGCCGTGGCTATGCAGGCCAAGGAACGTCTTGGTCCCCTCGGTCTCCCACTTCTCCTTCAGCGTGCGGCCGCCGCGGCCGGTGACCATGTTGAAGGTCGAGGTGCCCATCCACTGGAACCCGGTCGCGTAGATCAGCACGTCGAGCGGATATTCGACCCCCTCGTGGACGACGCCGCGCTCGTTGATCTCGCACACGCCGCGCGGCGCGGTGTCGACCAGATGAACGTGCGGCAGGTTGAACGCCGGCAGGTATTCGTCGTGGAAGGTCGGCCGCTTGCAGCCATACGGATAGTACGGCTTCAGCGCCGCCGCCGTCTTCGGGTCCTTGACGATCGCGTCCACGCGCGCCCGGATCTGCTCCATGATGCGGAAGTTGGAATCGAGTTGCTTCTGGGTCAGCTCCTCCTGGGTCAGCTCACGGTCGTATTTCTTGGGCTTCCTGATGTCCTGAATCTTGCCCGCCAAGTAATCGTCGTTGGCCTGGATCGCGGTGCGCCCGGCCGAGATCTTCGAGAAGCGCGCGCGCCTTGCCCGGGCCCATCCGCGCTCGTTGGCCCAGGTCGCCCGCTCCTCGTCTGTCGTCGCGCGCTGGTCGCGCACGTCGATCGAGGACGGCGTGCGCTGGAACACATAGAGCTGCCCGACAATCTTGGCCAGCTCCGGCACCGCCTGCACGGCCGTCGCGCCGGTGCCGATGATGCCGACCCTCTTGCCGCGCAGGTCTATGTTGTAGTTCCAGCGCGAGGTGTGGAAGGACTCGCCCTGGAACTTCTCCATGCCAGCGATGCGCGCCAGTTTCGGCGTCGTCAGGATACCGTTGGCCAGGATCACGAAGCGCGCACGCATCTTGTCGCCGCGATCCGTCTCGACGATCCAGCGGCCGGATGCCTCGTCCCAGGTCGTCGCCGAGACCGTCGTGTGGAACAGGCAGTGGTCGTAGAACCCGAACTTCTGGGCCATGTTCTGGCAGTATTCGAGGATCTCGAAGCCCGAGGCGAACTTCATCGACGGGATGTAACCCATCTCCTCGAGCAACGGCAGATAGCTGTAGGATTCGACGTCGCAGGCGATGCCGGGATAGCGGTTCCAGTACCAGGTGCCGCCGACGTCGCCGCCCTTCTCGCAGAAACGCACGTCGGTGAAGCCGGCCTCGCTCAGCCGGTGCCACAGCAGTAGTCCGCCGAAGCCGGCGCCGACCACCAGGATCTCGCACTCGTCGATCAGCGCTTCGCGCGGGATCGGCGGCTCCGAATAGACGTCGTCCAGATATTTCTTGAACTCGCCTTCCATGCCCATGTAGTCGGCGGCGCCGCGTCGGGCTTCCTTGAACGCGCGGTACTTGGCCTGCTCTTCCGAATCGAAGGTCGCGCCAGCCGGCATTTCCGGCAGCTCCTTCAGCTTCTGATCGGTGAGGACGGAATAGCCCTTGCCGCCAATCTTTTCGGACGCCTTGGCCGCTCGCGTGTTGAAGACTTTCAGGCCTGTCTCAGGGTCGATACGGACTGCCGCGTTCATTTTAGATTCCTCGTGAGTTCGTTGTTGCTCAGAACGATTCTTTAGCGAAAATCAGGAATTTGCGAAAGCAACCGATGAATCCGCGACGCGCTGTGGTCAGCCAGCGCACGTCGCGAACTACTCGAGGAATGTGTTGTCACTCAATATACTGAGCGTATTGCAATCTGCCGAACTGTATTTCACTGAATACGGAGCTCGCCCCTCACGCGCTTTAATGTCAGCGGTGATGGCACTTCCTGCAAGAGGATCGACCGGCTGCGGTGACCCGCGTCTTGCACTAATTCATACGCGGAACTTTTTAGGAGAAGGGAATATGAAAGTCGAAAACGCACTCTATCCGCTCACTGACCAGATCGAGACGCTCCGCAAGGATCCCTCGATCAAACCGATCGTCATGCTCAACCTGCTGAAATTCCGACTTAAGGCGCAGTATGCTGATGGCCGCAAAAGCGATCTCACCGGCCCACAGGCATACGGGATTTACGCGGACGCGATGCGCAGGATTGTCGAGCGCGAGGGCGGAAAATTTCTCTTTGGCGGCGACATAAAGTATTTGCCCGTCGGCGAAGTGGAAAACCTCTGGGACATCGTGGGACTTGTTGAATATCCCTCGCTGGCGGCGTTTGTGAAGATCGCGACTTCTCCCGAAGTCGCCGAGATCGGCGTGCACCGAGCGGCTGGCCTCGAGGGGCAACTTCTGATCTGCGTGTCGCAGCGGGACTTCAGCTCTTAATGCTGGCGTTCCGGCGCGATCCGTTCCGCGCCGCTCGGTCGGTACACGTCGCGGTGCAAGGCGTACTGGCCTGCTTGACTATTATAACCTTCGCGATGTTAGTGAATTACCGCTGAAGGAGATCTAAATATGAATTTCATCGATCAATTAGACCCGGAGCTGAGAGCGGTGGTGGAAAAGTTGCCGACTGATCGCCCGATGAATCTCAACGAGATCCCAAAAGCGCGGGCCGGAATGAAAAAAATGGTGACCGCGATGCTTAAGAACTTGCCCGCGGTCGAGGGTGTAACCAGCCAGGATCGATTGGTGCCCGGTTCTCAACGCGATCCTGACGTGCGGGTCCGCGTCTATAAGCCAAACGATCAAACCAGCAAGCTTCCCGCGCTGTACTGGATTCACGGCGGCGGATACGTGATGGGAGACATCGAGCAGGACGACCGACTCATGATGCAACTCGTCAAGAGAATCGGATGCGTGTGCGTATCGGTCGATTATCGATTGGCGCCTGAACATCCGTTTCCAGCGCCGGTCGAGGATTGTTACGCCGGGTTAAAGTGGCTGTTTGCCCATGCCGACGAGCTTGGCGTTGAGCCGGCGCGCATCGCCATTGGCGGCGCCAGCGGAGGGGGTGGCTTGTGCGCGGGGTTGGCGTTGATGGCCCGCGATCGAGGCGAAGTGCAGGTCGCTTTTCAACTTCTCATTTACCCCATGATCGACGATCGTAACGTCACCCCTGCCAGCCACGCGATTACTGACCCGCGCATGTGGAATCGCGAGAGCAACCAGTTGGGCTGGAAAGCCTACCTGGGCCGCGACGGGGGCGGGGCGGACGTATCGCCCTACGCGGCGGCGGCGCGGGCAACCGATCTGACAAATCTGCCGCCCGCTTACATTCCGGTCGGCACACTCGATCTTTTTGTGGACGAGAATATCGAGTACGCGCAGCGCCTCATCCAGGCGGGCGTGCCTACTGAACTCCACGTTTACCCTGGAGCGTTTCATGGGTTCGATCTCTTCGCTCCATCGGCAATGGTGTCAAAGCAATTCAAGGCTGACCGGGATAACGCGCTCAAGCGCGCACTTCACGATACCGCAAGATGATCGCGGTCTTAATCGCAAGATGATCGCGGTCTGGCGCCCGACAGGGAACCGCCGATCAGACAGGGGAAGGGTTAAATGAAGTTCAGCGCCGCCACCGCGCTCGTTATCGCCGATGAAATGACCGAACTTCGGCATGGCGTAGCTGTGAAATCGTCGCGTTCGGGCCGGGACAAATGGCGCACCTCCCTCGGCAACAAAGACCAGGAGGCAAGATCGCAGCGCCTCTCAGATTTGACACAAAGCTGATTCTGTTCGCGCGCGGTTCAGGTCTGTTTCGCTGGTTTGTTCACGGTTAGGACAAATGCGCTCTCCTCGAGCGCCTCGACTTCGTGTTGGATAGCATCGCCGAGTGCCAGCAACCCGCCGCGGCGCATTACCAGTTCCTCTCCGCAGGCCTTGAAGTGGATCGATCCCTCGATTACCGCGAGCGTCATAGGGCCGGCGGCGCGATGCTCTTTCATCACGGCACCCGCGTGCAGCGCAACGAGCATGATTGTGACTCTAGAATTTTTCATAAGCGTGAGCACCGCCCGACTCTCTCGCCGCCACTGATCTGAGGCCCTGAGTCGAGCGATTTCCTGATCTGTTGCGAAAGACATCAGCGGCAGGTCGAGTACGCGATGTTCTGAATCGCCCATAACGGTTCTCCTTGTTTGTACGCGTATGGATGAGATTGCGCCCGGTGACCTGACCTCCCGCTCCTGACTGAGCCGCGAAAGGAAATTGCTCAGATGTCCGTTGAGATGCTCGTCATAGCCGGCGCGAGAAATCGCCAGATCGCGCCATGGAGCGTCGGTTCGCTTTCATTTTTCACTTGTCGATCCTGACCGGTATGACACACCCCTCGCAAGTGGACGGCCGATGCCGCATCAACGATAGCTTGGGAGGTTGAACGGTTCAGCTCTGTTTTGTCGTTTTGTCCCCGAGGAGTAAAACGAATTTTGAGGAACATGGAATTTTTCGTGCGAGTGTTCGGCGTTTTCAATCGGGCCGGCGTTCGTCACTTCTTTAATACTTCGCAGCATGGTTCGCCGCACGGTAACCAAAAGAGAGCACGAAAATGGGAATCCCATCGAGCAAGCATAGTTGCGAGTCACACGAAGCTACCGATCCGGCCAAACTACAGGTTGCCACGCTGCTCTCCTTGATCGCGGGGCAAGCAGCAGAGGCCGACGCCACCCGCTCCATCTCTCCCGCTGTAATCGCGGGATTGAAGTCAAACGACGTCATGCGGATGTCCGCCGTAAGGGACTTGGGCGGCCTCGAAAGCGGCATCGCCGCCATCGGACGAGAGCTGGAAGCTGTGGCCGCCGCCTGCGGCTCGACGGGCTGGTGCCTTTGGAACCACCTGTGTGTATTCCACTTCTACTGTGGCCTTCTGGGGCCCGCTCATATTGAGTTGCTGCGCAGCATCACGACCAACCGGCTCTGGGTCTGCCTGCCAGCCGGCGCGGGTACCGGAGTGATCGGTCGAGTGGAGGGGGAGGAGGTCGTGTTGAATGGCATCGCCTCCTTCGGCTCTGGCGGACGCTACTCCGATTACGCGGGCGTCACCTTCGTCTTCGAGGGCGAGCGCGTGCCCCACTTAACGTTGGTGCGCACAGATCAGCGCGGCGTGCGCATCGACCCAACCTGGAAGGCGATGAGCCTTCGCGCCTCCGCAACCGACCACGTGCACTACGAGGAAGTGCGTGCGCCCCTCTCGAGCGTAGTGCAGTTTCCGCTGCGTTACCGTGAAGTTTTCCGCGATCCTGCCTATCCGGTCATCGATCACCGCTATCGCGAGGATTGGGTGGCCCTCTCCGACCTTTGGCTGGGCTGTATGGCGGTCGGCGTCGCCGACGCCGCGCTAAAGGAAGCCTGCAGCGGCATTCAAGGCAGAGTCGCCATCATGGGAGTAAAGATGACAGAGCGGCCCACAATCCACGTAAATCTGGGTCAGGCAGTCGCGCTAATCGCCGCTGCGCGCGCCGCCGTCTATGACGCCTGCGCCCGGACGGACAGCCGCATTGCGGCGCATCAAACTCCGACGGAGGGCGATTACCTGGAACAGCTCGGGGCCAGCATGATCGCGCTCCGCCTGTGCGACGAGGCCATGCGCCTGATCCTACGGGTGCTCGGCGGCAATGGTCTGCGAGAGGGGCAGTCGTTCGAGCGGCGCTACCGCGACTTTCAGGCTATGCCTCTGCACATTAACGCGCACCCGGACCGTGTGTCCGAACAGCTTGGCCGCCATGCCCTTGGCTTGGCGACCGAGAACCCGTTTTGAACCTCAGACCCGGGAGGAATACGGCGACGGCGACATCTTCACCTCGGCCGGCGCGCCGTACGAAAAAGAAGCAGTGCTGCCGTGGTTGTGGTTTACGATGGGCGGCGTCGAAGATGCCCAGGCCGCGATCAAGAAAGGCGGATGGTTCTTTCGCACGCTCGGCGACGGGCGTGTGCTGCTGCCATGGGGCGCGACCGAGCGCGTGGCGCGCAAAATCGATGCGACCGATCCCGACGATCTGAGTTACGCGGAGCTGGCCTGCCGCAGGCGCGTGATGGAGCAGGTGGACAGCATGCGCGCGGAAATTCCCGGCTTCGAGCACGCTCACATCTGCCATATCGCGGATCAGCTCGGCGTTACGGAAAGCCGCCGCCTGGTGGGTCGCCACGTGCTCGCGCGCGACGAGGTCGACCAACCGTGCGATGACGTAATCGCGATCACTGGCAACTGGACCAAGTACGAATCGCTCTACTACATCCCGTACGGTTCGCTGCTCGCAGCGCAGTTCACGAACCTGATCGTCGCTGGCCGTTGCATCTCGGTGGACCATCGGGTGCATCACGCGACCAAGGAGATTCCGCCGTGTATGGCGACTGGCGAGGCTGCGGGTGTTGCCGCGGCGTTATCGGTGGGCGCGGAGATCGAGCCCGCTGCACTGGACGTCAAGCTGTGCAGAATCGGCTCGAAAGTCAGGGCGCGATCCTGAGGCTTCGCTGAGACGAGGCGAGGGTTGATTCGCTGGCACGCACGGGCGGAAGCATCTACGATCTGTACATCGTACTCGTGGACCTGATTTGGGCAGGAGGCACCCGACTACCCGCGCAGACCGCGGTCAGCATCGCGACGCTGCCGCCGCCGAGAAGATGGATGGAAGTCGATTCTCGGCAAGACCAGTCGCTCTTTCGGACGCCGCAAAAAGACACGCCTTTGCGCACGTCTCAGCGATATGGTCCCTCTATAGCACCGCCTTGAGAACATCTCAAAGCCGCGCTGATTTTGAGTAGGCCGCCCAACCTGAAGAATCCGTACACGAACACAATCGGAAGGAGTTTCTGCTTTAGCGCGACCTCCACCTCTCGAGAACGGCATACGCGAACTTTCAGAAGCTCCGATATTTCGGGCTCGTCGCCCAGGTAGAAGAGAAGTCGGAATTTTGGCTCATCACCCGGATGGGCGGGCAGTTCCTTGTTCCGAATGCGAGCGACGCTAAGAGGGCGGGGACCGCTCAATTCGTTCGCCGGAATCACACAATCCGAAAACGGTACTATATGTCTCTGCGCTAATAGTGAGAGCAGGTTTCTGGCCTCTGGTCGCTCCTAGGAACGAAGCCGTGGAAGCTGGTCGTGAAGTGGCGTGCGCCGACGATCACGAATCAAACGACCGCGCCGGCGCTCGTATGGATCGTTTGACCGGTAATCTGCCGGCTGGCTGGAATGCAGAGAAACAACACCGCGGCCGCGACGTCTTCAGGTTGGGAGACCCGATGGAAAAGGTTCTCCAGCGGACCGCTCGAGGCGATGCGCTCTAGCGCGGCGGCATCGCCAAACCCTTGCGTCATCCCGGTGGCCGTAATCCCCGGCGCGATCGCGTTGACGTTGATGTCATAGCGGCCCAACTCGGCCGCGGCACTGCGCGTCAACTGGACGATGGCCGCTTTCGAGGTCGCATAGGCGATTGGAGAATTGCGCGCGCGGAAGGCGGAACTTGAACTGACATTGACGATACGGCCGCCACCGCCACGATCGATCATGTGACGCGCGACATGCTTCATCAGCAGCATCGGCGCCTTCAGATTCACGGTGTGCACGAAGTCCCAGTTCTGGTCGTCAATCTCAAGCAGGGGTTGGAACTTTCCAGCGACGCCGGCACAGTTGATAAGAAAGTCGATTCGTCCGAATTCCTGCAGAACATGCGCGACCGTATCCGGAATCCGGCTGGTGTCGCTCAGATCGGTCACGACGGCCAACGCTTTGCCGCCCGACTGTTTGACCTGAGTCACGACCGCGTTCGCTCCGGTTTCCTCGCGGTCGAGCACCGCAACTGCAGCACCCGCGTCAGCCAGAGTTATAACAGATGCGCGGCCGATCCCGGATGCGCCACCAGTCACTAGCGCCACCTTGCCAGAAAGTTCGGAAGTCATGACCACCTCCGCGCGAGCATCTTGCCGGGCCGTCGCTACTGCATCGAGCGCCGCAGCAGCCGTCCCCTACGGTTGAGAAAACGCATCGTAGAGATTCAGTCTTTCAGCGGGACAATCATCATGATGCGAGGCTCGTCGCCGACGGCCCGGGTCGTGTGACCCTTGCCCGTCAGGTCCTCTGCCAAAATTCCTTCGCCGGGTCCGAAGCGATGTATCGAGCCGTCGCCCAGCCCGATCTCAACGCCGCCGGCCAGGGTAATGACGTATTGGCGGCGCGGCGCGTTATGCCAATCGACGAATGCCCCCGGCGCCATCCGGGTGAAGATCACTCCGGTGGCTGGTTGCAAGGGCGTTTGCTCGGCGATTTGCCCTGGCGCGAACGGCATCTTCAATTCTTCCAGATGGGATTGCTGATCATCACCGCTATAAAGACGAAAAAGTCGCATGACCGATGACCTCCGCGGGCAAACCTTTCAGTCCACTTACCTCAGAGGCTGCTGGCGGGCAAGGTTAATGCGGGCCGCGGATATCGCAAAGAGCCGTCTGCCCGATGCCGCCCGAGGCTTGTGTTTGTTTCTGGGTCTATTATAACAAAGAGAATCCGAAGACATGCAGGATAGGAAAAATGGACGATAAGAGTTTTATCGCTGATTTGAAGCTGGATTTCGATCCGGACGCCCTGCGGCAGAAGTACATACAGGAGCGCGACAAGCGTGTTCGCACCGACGGCAACGCGCAATATGTCGAAATCACCGGCAAGTTCGCGCATTATCTGGACGATCCGTATGTCAAGCCTTTTGACCGCGCTCCGCTTACCGACGAGGTCAATGTAGTCGTCATCGGAGGAGGTTTCGGCGGATTGCTGGCCGGCGCGCGCTTCCACGAAGCAGGCATCAAGGACGTTCGAATCATCGAATCGGGCGGCGACTTCGGTGGCACGTGGTATTGGAATCGCTATCCCGGCGCTCAGTGCGATATCGAAAGCTATTGCTACCTGCCGCTGGTCGAGGAGCTTGGCTATACGCCGAAAGAGAAATACTCCTTCGCGCCTGAGATCTACGAGCACTCGCAGCGGATCGCAAAGCATTACAACCTTTATGACAATGCGCTGTTCCAGACGCGCGTGACGGAACTGCGCTGGGACGAAGACAATGCGCGATGGATCATCTCGACCGATCGCGGCGACATCATGCGGGCCCGTTTCGTGGTCATGGCCACCGGACCGCTGAACCGTCCGAAATTGCCGGCCATCAAGGGCATCGAGGAATTCGAGGGCCACACTTTCCACACCAGCCGCTGGGATTACGATTACACCGGCGGCGATCACTCGGGCGGACTGACCAAGCTCGCCGACAAGCGCGTCGCAGTGATCGGCACCGGCGCCACGGCCATCCAGTGCGTGCCGTTCGTCGGCGAGTACGCCAAGCAGCTCTATGTATTCCAGCGCACGCCGTCGTCGGTGGATCTTCGCGGCAACCGGCCCACCGATCCTGAGTGGGCGCAGAGCCTGAAGCCCGGATGGCAGCGGGAGCGGCGCGAGAACTTCAACAATATGGTCATCGGTGTCCCGGTCGAGAAGGACCTGGTTAACGACGGCTGGACCGACATCTTCCGCAACCTCGGAATCGCGGCGAAAAAGACTGCCAAGGCCGCCCAAATGTCGAAACGCGAAACGGCGATGCTGATGGAAATCGCCGACTTTCAGAAGATGAACGGCATCCGCGCTCGGGTCGAGACTACCGTCGCCGATCCGGCCACCGCGGAGGCGCTGAAGCCTTGGTACCGTCAGTTCTGCAAGCGGCCGACCTTCAACGACGACTATCTGCCGACCTTCAACCGACCCAACGTCAAGCTAATCGACACCAGCGAGTATCAGGGCGTGCAGCGGATCACCAAGACTGGCATCGTGGCGAACGACGTCGAGTACGACGTCGATTGCATCATCTTCGCCACCGGCTTCGAGGTCGGCACGGCGTGGACTCGTCGCGCGGGCTACGAGGTGATCGGGATGGGCGGCAAAACCTTGACCGACTATTGGGCCGACGGGATGAAGACCTATCATGGCTTCTCCAGTCATGGCTTCCCGAACTGCTTCATCTTGGGCCCGTCGCAAAACGGCACGTCGGTGAACCTGACGTCGGTGCTGGACGACCAGGCCCAGCACATTGGCTACATCATCAAACAGGTGACGGACCGGGGCCTTCGCTACTCGCAGCCGACTAAAAAAGCGGAGGAGGAGTGGGTCGCGGAAATCAAACGTCTGGCGGTGGTCGCGGCGCGCTTTCTCTCGAACTGCACGCCCGGCTACTACAACAACGAGGGCCATTTCGAAGATGGCGGCGAGGGCCTATTTGGCGGAGTCTATGCACCGGGCATCAACGCCTTCAACGCGCTGATGGCCAAATGGCGCGAGAAGGGCGATCTTGAGGGCCTCGAGTTAGGCTGAGCGACTGGGAATTTTTTGTCGCGAGTCCTTTGCGATGCGTATCCTGATTTTTCCGGGCCGTTTCCTTGCGCCCACTGCACCCTCACCCGCCTCATCGCTTGACGCGTTTCGGCGCGCCTCTCCCGCAACAAAGCGGGCGAGGCAAAAGAAAGAGGCGGGACTCTTCGGCGTCGCATCCGTCGCCTCAGAGTAGCAAAAGTGGAAATGGCTCGCTCAATGCGGCATCGCCGTGACGCAAGCGCTTGCCCGGCGTCGAACTCGTCGGCTATATCCGCGCGATGATTTCCTCCTGAAACTTCTCGAGTGTTCGCGTGATGACCTCGGGCTTCGTGCCCGGCGGGGTCATCACGACCCGCGCAACGCCGAGGTCTGCGAGTGCCTTCAGATTGTCCGGCCGCATTGATGGAGCCATGCAGGTAAATTCGATATCGGCTGGATCGCGTCCTGCCTTCTGCGCCTCGGTTCTCACCAGATCGAAAAGCGGTTTCAATTTTTCCGGATTCACCACCGTTGGAAAAAATCCGTCGCCGTAGCGCCCTGCGCGTCTGGCAGCAGCGGGCGAATGGCCGCCGACGTGAATTGGGACATTTTTCCTCACCGGCTTTGGATAAGAATGAAGGGGGCCGAACTTGAAGTGCTTGCCTTCAAACGACGATGTGCCTTCGCTCCAGAGCGCGCGCATCGCCCGGATAGCTTCGTCGGTCATCGCGCCGCGATGGTGGAAATCGATTCCAAGCGCCTCAAATTCCTCTTTCATCCAGCCGCTTCCGATCCCAAGGATCGCCCGTCCGCCGGATAACACGTCCAGCGTGGCGACCTCCTTAGCGGTGTAAATCGGATGTCGCTGCGGCAGGATTAGTATTCCGGTCGCGAGCTTGATGGTCTTGGTGATCGCCGCGACATAGGCAAGGGGTAGTAGAGGATCTGGAATCGCCACCGTATCGCCCCCGGGCATTTGGCCGTCTTTGCTTCCCGGGTAAGGGATATGCTTAACGGGCACTACGACGTGCTCGACAGTCCAGAAGGATTCGAAACCGCATCGCTCGGCGGTGGTCGCCAGATGACCCATCAGGGCAGGCTCGCTAAAAGCTCCCGAGTTGGCGAAGGCAATTCCGAATTTCATATTTTACAACTCCCGCGGCAGTTATGATCTTCAGTCGATGTATTGATCGGATCGAGATCTTTTACTAGCGGCATTGAGCGAGTAAGGAAAGATAAACGAGAGAGTCGGAGGGCAACATGAAGATCGGAATGACGGCAATCGGGATCGGGAAGGCGGCGCGTCCGGCGACGATTCGCGCAGTCGCCGAAAACGCGGACCGGCTGGGCTTTGCGACGCTCTGGGCGCCCGAACACGTCGTGCTGTTCGACAGCCACGAATCGAAGTACCCCTATTCCGATGACGGCCGCTTCATGGCTGGCAGCACGATCGATCTTCTCGATCCCTTCATCGGACTGACGTACGCGGCCGCGTTCAGCCAGCGCATCAGGCTGGCGACTGGAATCTGCCTGGTCGCGGAACACAATCCGCTGGTGCTTGCAAAGGTGATTGCGAGTCTCGATCGCGTTAGCTCCGGCCGCCTCGCGCTTGGGGTTGGTATCGGATGGTCCGTCGAGGAATTTGCCGCACTGGGAATCCCGTTTGAAAAACGGGCGCAACGCACCTGCGAATATATCGAGGCGATGCGCAAGCTGTGGGACGAACCAAAGTCCAGCTACAAGGGCGAGTTCGTCCGCTTTGACGGCGTCCGCAGTTTTCCCAAACCTCCGCAAGGCGCCAAGCTGCCGGTTATCTTTGGTGGCGAGAGTATGCCGGCGCTGCGGCGGGTCGCACGCATGGGTAACGGCTGGTTCGGCGTCAAGTTAAACCCGGAACAGGCCGCAGCAAAAATCGCGACGCTCCGTTCGTTAATGAGCGAAGCCGGCCGCGATATCGCGGATCTGGAAATCATCATCTCACCGTATGAGAACCAGGTGACCGCCGAGGACCTGCGCGCGTATCACGAACTCGGCGTTGCGGAGTTCGTGCCTTTCGTGCGCCTGCCCGGGGATGACACCAGGATTCCCGAAGCGCTCGAGCAGGTCGCGCGCGAGTGGATAGAGCCCGCCGCGAAGCTTCGTTAGCGGGTCGGGTGCTCGCGAGTTTTGAGAGGCATGCCTTACTTGCGATCGCGAGCGACTGCGGCACCGGACTGAATCAGCCGCTCGATTTCGCCCGCGCTAAATCCGGCTTCCTGCAGAATCGCGCGAGTATGCTCACCATACTCGGGCGGCACTTGCGGCTTTCGCTTCTCGCTATCGGCAATGAAGACGGGACTGCTCACCGTTTCGATCACACCGTGGCCGGGATAGTCGACGTTCACGATCGCACCGCAATCGCGCATTTGCGGATCGCGCACCGCTTCGTCGAGCGTCGGCAGCGGCGACCATTTGATGTCGTAGGTGCGAAATTTCTCGCGCCAATGGCCGAGCGGCTTGGTCTCGAACTGCGATTGCAGAATCGCATGGAGCTCAGGTGAGTTTTCCTTCCGCGCCTCCTGGGTGGCGAACAAAGGACTCGTCGCGAGGTCAGGTTCATCCAGCGCGGCGCACAAGCGTGAGAACTCGCGCTCAGGGTCGAGCAGGGCGATGATCATTGCGTGTTGATCACTGCTCAAGTATGCGGCGATCAGCGGATTCAACGGACTCTCACCCGCTTTGCGCACCGGGAATCGCGCCGATGAAAGCTTCGCCTGGAAATCGACGCTGTTGGCCCACGCGCCGGCCGCCATCAGCGAAGTGCTGACCTTGGAACCAAGGCCCGTGCGTTCGCGCCGATAGAGTCCGAGCATGATGGCGCCGAACAAAGTGGCGGCCGTGGGATGATCGCCCATCGCGGGCCGCGCGCCCGAGGGGGTTCCATCGGCGCCGGTGACGCTCGTCATCAAACCAGAGCGCGCCCAGTACGCGAGCCCGTCGTAGGCCGGCGAATCCGCATCTTCGCCGCGCTCGCCATAGCCCGTAAGCAGCGCATAGATGAGGCGCTGATTGACCGGTCGAAGGTCCTCCCACGTCAATCGAAACTTGGCAAGCAGCGACGGCTGGAAGTTAGTCACGAAGACGTCGGCACCGGCGACCAATCGCAGCAGAGCGTCGCGCCCGGCGTTCTTGGTGAGATCCAGCACGATACTTCGTTTGTTCCGGCTGGTGAGAAGCCAGGTGTACGTGAAATCGGAACTCGGATATCCTGGCACTGAGGAGAAGGTGCGCCACAAATCGCCGTCGGGCGGTCGTTCGATTTTTACTACGTCGGCGCCGAAGTCGGACAAGATGGTGGCGGCGGCGGGTCCGGCGACATAGGTGGCGCAATCGATCACTTTGAGTCCTTCGAGGACTCCATCATTTTCATTCATAAGAGTCTCACGCTCCTGGGCTGAATACTGCGCGAAGTAGCGATCACCATGGCGCTATCGGACAGAGATTTCAAATTACTTTTGAGCATCGATCCGCACGCCACGGAAACGAACCTGACATTTGATCGGCTGGTCGGGCGGACATAGGGTACGAGATAGCCGAGAATTTCGAGGAAAACGCCTATGTCCGAGTGGCACAAGAGCATCACAGCCGAGATGAAAGAGTTCATCGCGGAGCAGAAAGTCTTCTTCGTCGCGACCGCACCGCACGAGGGACGTATCAACCTCTCGCCCAAGGGGATGGACACGTTCCGTGTGGTCGATGACAATCGCGTGCTTTATCTCGACCTGACCGGCAGCGGCAATGAGACGGCGGCCCATCTTCTCGAGAACGGCCGCATCACAGTGATGTTCTGCTCGTTCGACAAAACCGCGCGCATCATGCGGCTCTATGGCCGCGGCCGCACGATTCATCCGCGCGATGACAGGTGGAACGAGTACTTTGCGATGTTCCCTTCGGAGCCCGGCGTGCGGCAAATCATGGAGATTGAAGTCGAAACCGCGATGACCTCATGCGGCTACGCCGTGCCGCGCGAAGGTGTAGCGGAGCGGGATACGCTGCGCAGGTACTGGCAGAAATGCGGCGACGACGCAGTCGTGAAGTATCAGCAGCAGAACAACCTCGAAAGCATCGACGGCCTGCCGACCGGGATTTTCGCCGACGATACCCGCAGCGCCAAGTGACCACGCGCAAGAATGCTCGTCGAGCCACCGTCCCGCACCCCTGAAGGAGTCAGTCGATGTCATCCAACGGCGTCGTCGATCTCTGGTTTATTTTCTCGATTGATCTATAGTGCTGCCGTGAGCTTATCGACGCTGCGTCAGATACAAAATTTGCAGATACAAAAATTTGCGTGTGCTCCGCTCGCGCCAAAAGGAAGTTTGCCTCATGAGTAACGATACTTCATCCAACGGCGGCCAAGTTTCCGGAATCGATTTCGACCCTGAGGCGCTCCGCGCCCGGTACCGGCAGGAGCGCGACAAGCGCATGCGTGCTGACGGCAATCAGCAGTACGTCGAGACCAAGGGCGACTTCAGTCGTTACGTCGACGATCCCTATGTCGATCCGGGTTTCACGCGGGAGCCACTGAACGATTCGGTGGAAGTGGTGATCATCGGCGGCGGCTTCGGCGGCCTGCTGGCAGCCGCGCGACTCCGCGAGGCGGGTATGCAGAATATCCGCATCATCGAGAAGGGTGGCGATTTCGGCGGCACCTGGTACTGGAATCGCTATCCGGGCGCGCAATGCGATGTCGAGTCTTACATCTATCTGCCGCTGCTGGAGGAGACCGGCTATATCCCGAAGGAGCGGTATTCCTATGCGCCTGAGATACTCGAGCACTCGCGCCGCATCGGCAAAAAATTCGACTTATATCGCGATGCCCTCTTTCAGACGCAGATCAAGGACATCACCTGGAACGATGAAGAGCACCGATGGATGGTCACCACCAACCGTGGCGATATTATGCGGGCGCGCTTCGTCATCATGTCGAACGGACCACTCAACCGGCCGAAGCTGCCCGGAATTCCGGGTATCGAGACCTACAAGGGTCACACCTTCCACACCAGCCGCTGGGATTACGCATACACCGGCGGCGATACTACCGGAAATTTGCATAAGCTCGCCGATAAGAAGGTTGCTGTGATCGGCACCGGCGCGACTGCTGTGCAATGCGTTCCGTATCTCGCGCAGTACGCGCAGCATCTGTACGTCTTTCAGCGCACGCCGTCGTCTGTCGATGAGCGCTTGAATCATCCGACTGATCCGGAATGGGTGAAGACTCTGGCCCCCGGATGGCAAAAGCGGCGGATGAACAACTTCAACGCTGCCGTCGATTTTACTGACCTGTCACATGGCGGCAAACTGGAACCGGACCAGGTTGGGGATGGATGGACTGACATCAATCGTCATCTGGCCGCCCTTAGCTCCGTGAAGCATGATCCCAACGCCTCACCGGAAGAGCGCGAGCGCTTGATGATCGAGTTGGCGGACTTCCGCAAGATGAACCAGGTTCGTGCGCGTGTGGACGCAGTTGTAAAGGACAAGAAGACTGCCGAAGCGCTTAAGCCATGGTATCGTCAGTTCTGCAAGCGCCCTACTTTCAACGACGAATACCTACCGACGTTTAACCGGCCAAATGTGACCCTGGTCGATACGCAGGGACGAGGCGTCGAGCGCATCACCGAGAAAGGCCTGGTGTTCGACGGCGTCGAGTACGAAGTGGATTGCATTATCTTCGCCACGGGCTTCGAGGTGGGCACTGCCTATACGCGTCGCGCCGGCTTCGAAGTGTATGGCCGCGGCGGAAAGTCACTCACCGAGCATTGGTCCAAGGGTATCAGGACGTTGCACGGCTTCTATAGTTCCGGTTTCCCAAACTGCTTTCACATGGGTATTACGCAAAACACCGTAACCGCGAACTTTCCGCACATGCTCGAGGATCAAGCGCGCCACATCACCGAAGTTATTCAGCACGCTAAGGCGCATGAGGCGCGATGCCTTGAGCCAACCGCCGAGGCAGAAGCTGAATGGTTGGAA
Organism: Candidatus Binatus sp.; assembly: GCF_030646925.1. Taxonomy (NCBI): domain Bacteria; phylum Candidatus Binatota; class Binatia (SeqCode); order Binatales (SeqCode); family Binataceae (SeqCode); genus Binatus (SeqCode); species Binatus sp. (SeqCode). Next base: position 20,734 of record NZ_JAUSKL010000040.1, read on the forward strand.
ACCATCAAGCAGAAGGAATCGAAAAGTCTGGATTTCCAGCTTGAGTGCACTCCGGGCTACTACAACAATGAAGGTCAACTGGATAAAGGTCCAGGGTTCGTCGGAGGACTGTACGGCGGTGGACCGATCGAGTTCCAGAAGATCGTCGATAGGTGGCTCTCAGACGGCGAGATGAAGGGGTTGAAATTCAGCTAAGAGTCAGGCTCGGATCATGGCGGCCGGCGGCCTGGCGCGAACTCTCCCCGGAGATGCGGCCCACGTTCGACGACGCAAAAATCGTCGTTCAGCTTCGGCAGCTCCGGCGCGCCTCGGGCGGATCGTCGCCGGCGGCCCGCCCGGCTGCGGACTGGAGTTTAGAGCTAGGCATTTAAGAGATGAAGAAAGAATCGAAGTACTTTGGACCAATACCCTGATGGCTTCATTTTAATTCCCTGATTCGTCGGAAACTTCCCTGTTCTTTCAAATAAATTCCCTGCTCCAAATTTTAGGGAATTTTCCGAAAAACCGCCCTTGGCGACTGCATTTTCTACTCTACGAAACCTTCGAACCCAGCCCGAATCGAAGATATTCCCTGTATTTTCCCGCGGTGGCCTTCCCGTCCACCTCCTGCAGATATCCGCTGCGGCGACCTGGGGATCGTCGTGCAACTCGCGAGGCGTTTGCATCGCGGCCCACGGACCCTCCATCGGCATTGTTTGCGCGCGCGCCGATGTTTGCGAATCGAGGATCGGTGGCCGGGTCCGGGCGTCCGAGGCGTTGGCAGAGGTCGGGCCAGTAGCGGTCCGACTGCAGGTGGACAAGCATCAGCCAACGGCCTTCTTTCGTCCGGTAGTTGTTGACCGCGGGATTCGGGCGAGATGCACGCGAGGAGAGGGGAAGTTGCGGCTGCCCGATCAGTTTGCTCGCCACGACGTCGGGGGACATCACCCACATCGCCGTACCTAGAAGTGATACGTCGACGACCTGCGCTTCGCCGGTCCGCTCGCGATGAAAGAGCGCCGCCGCGATTCCGCCCGCGAGCGTCATTCCGCCGATCCGAGTCGAGGCGATAGGTTGTGGCCTCAGGGGTCGCCCCTCCTGAGACCAGTTCGACGACCTGACTACGATGGCCGCGCGCGACGCCGCTACGATGCTATGGTCGCGCACCGATCTCAAGCCCGCCGACGTCGACGTCGCACTCCTCTACGATGGCTTCAGCTTCCTGACGCTGGTCTGGCTCGAGGCACTCGGCTTCTGCGCACGAGGAGAGGGCGGACGATTCATCGAAGGCGGAAAACGGATCGCGCTCGACGGCGACCTTCCGCTCAACACGAACGGAGGCCAGCTGTCGGCGGGGCGGCTCCACGGCTACTGCCTGCTCCACGAAGCTTGCCTGCAACTATGGGTGCGGCAGGTCGCGGGGCCGCTGGAGGTCGCGGCGGCAGGCGTGGGCGGCGGCCCGCTCTGTGGACGCCTGCTCCTGACGCGTTGGCTCGCCCTTGTTCAGAGCTGTTACGCTTATTCAGTCATCGGCGCCGGTGCGATGTTCGACCACCTCACCGGCGCCGCTCTCTCCCAACGAAGTTGCGCACCAGGACGTGCATGAAGCGCTCGAGCCTGGCAGCTAGGCAGTCGCGCCACTCGGCGTACTCCCGACGGTCGAGCTACTCGCGCGCTCTTCTGGCGCCAAGGGCCGTGGGTTCAGTTCTTTCAGCGCCGGCAGCACCTCTTTCGCAAAAAGACGCATGCTCTTTTCCGCCATGGCCATGGGCATCGCGCCGTACTTGAAGATGAACATTATCTCGTCAGTGCCGAACGCTTGAGCGAGCTCGGTCGCTCGCGCAATCGTCTGCGCAGGCGTGCCCCAAGGATGACTGTTGAAGAAGCCGCGCGTGAACGGCGAGGGATCCTTGCGCAGCGCATCCGATTGCGCGCCGTACGCCTCGTAGCCCTTGATGCTCTTCAGATGTGTGCCGAGCAGCTCGTAGTGACGCAGCGCCGAATTGGCGTACTCCACCATGTATTGCTCCGCTCCGGCCTGGGCCTCGCTGGTCGTCTCGGCCACATAGGTCCATAGCGCGAGCTTGGTGTGGCTCGGTGCGTAGCCGGCGTCTCGGCGCAGCGCAGCATAACGGCGCATGTTCGCCAGCGCTATATCCAGGCTCGTGGTTGGGATGGTCAGCGGTCTCACGCCGTGCTTTGCGATTATCTCCACCGTCTGCTCGGTGCCACCCGCGCACCAGAGGTTAACGCTGAGGTCGCGCTCCGGTTGGGGCCGCAGCCGCAGGCCGTGGATCTTGTAGAACTCGCCGTCGAAATCGCACTGCCCGGTGGCCAACAGTTGTGTGAGCACCTGCAGCGACTCGTCGAACCGACCCCGGGCTTCGTTCTGATCGACGCCCAGCCCTGCGTATTCGCGGCGCCCCAGCCCCCGGCCGACGCCGCAGATCACGTTGCGGCCCGCCCCGAGGAACGCGTCGAGCATGTTGACGTCTTCGGCGACGCGCACCGGATTGTGCCACGGCAGCACCGTGACCATCGTTCCGAGGTCCACATGCTTGGTAATGCCGGCGATATAGGTGAGGTACTGCAGCGGGTTCGTCACCATCGTGTACGGCGTGAAATGGTGCTCGATGGTCCAGACCGAATCGAAACCGAGAGCGTCGGCCATGCGGGCGATGCCGATTTCCTCATTGAAGATCTCGCGGTCAGACCGTACCGCGCGCTTGGCCACGGACTTGCCCTGTTCCTCCGCTTCGTAGCGGTCCCAGTCGCCGTAATTCTGATTGAAGATGGTTGCCCCGATGCGCATTTGTTCTCTCCTTCGCGATTGGTGGCGGGCGGTTATCCGACCGCCACGTTAAATTCAGTTAGATGAGCCTCATTCTGCGCGCTCGCTCTAACTTCGCCGAGCGTGTCGCGCACCAGAGTTTGCACGAAGCGTTCGATCCGCGAGCTGGGCATATTCGCCACTTTCATCTGGACGAGCACGTAGCCGGTCGCCGCGATCACGCGCGCGTCGTCCTCGGCGTCGGGGTCACGCTGGCTCCCGGTTTCCATTCGCCAGCGCCGAATCGTTCGCGCGATCGTGGCGATAACCTTCTCCTGGAACTGCAGATAAAGCGGCCACACCTCGTCGCGCAGTGCGGTGCTCCATTCGAGCAGCACGCGCGTATAGTCAGGATGCGTTGCAACGGTATCGGCGAAGGCGCGGGTGTGCTCCAGGATGATCTCCGGCGCAGGGCGATGCTGGTCGTGGATGGTTTCGGCCATCTCGGTGAAGAAGCGCGCGACTTCCTCGAGGACCTCGCGCACCAGCGCCTCATGTGTCGGGAAATAACAGAACACCGTGGGAACGGAGACCTTGGCTTCGCGCGCGATCTCGGAATGACGCGCGCCGCCCAAACCTCTGCGGGCGAACACGCGGATGGCGCATTCGAGCAGGAGGGTCCGGCGCTCGGGCCGCTCAAGAGGACGTGCCCGGCGCCGTTTGGCAATCGTCTTCGGCATCAAGCACAGAGTTACTAATGATTGAGCGTTTTGTCAATGGTCATTGACAATATTGTCAATGAAGCCTTTGCCCGCTTTCAAGTTGGTGCATCCCCGACGCCTCGATATTCTCGCGCGTCCATTCCGCGTTTGGCGGGAGCCAGAGCGCGACGCCCTCGAGCGCATCCTCGGTCGCATGAACTTCGCCCGCACCATGAAAGCAGTACGATGGTGAACCGCGCTCCGCTCAATCGGCGCACGACCCCGCGAGACTGCATACCGCGACGCTTCTCCGTCCCTCGCGAAGATCATTGCGGTCGAACCCGTTGGTCAGATAGCCGAACGATATTCCGGTCGCCGGATCGGCCCATCCGATCTGCCCGCCGAAGCCCGGATGGCCGAACGCCTCGGGTGAGTTCGTGCGTCCGAAGCCGCGCAAATTCGCTTTGCCGTCGCCGCCCGCGATCACGATGCCGAGTGCGCGATTCGCCGTGATACCGCGCGCCGGATCGATCAAATCACCGCTGCGGATGCGCCGCGCTTCGCGCAGCATCTCGGATTGCCAGATACGGGCGCCGTCATGTGCTTTGCCGTCGTTGAGCAATGCCTGGTAGAAGAGCGCGATATCGCCCGCCGTCGTCATCAAGCCCCCAGCCGGAAAATCCATCTCGCGCAGTTCCGCTTCGTTCATTTCCAGCACCGCGTCTTCACTGATGGAACCGAGGTTGGCGCGCGGAGGGGTCACGCCGAGCTTCCGATACTCCTCGTCCTTGGCGGCTTCGCCGACCCATTTCACGTCGGCCATCCTATGTTGGATCGGACGCGGCAGTCCGATTCTCAGATCGGGCAACCCGAGCGGTTCCGCGATTCGTTCGCGCACGAACTCGCCGAGGTGCTTGCCCGTGATGCGCTCGATCGCCTCCGCGATCGGCCAATAGTTCGCATGGATGTGATAGAAGAACTTCTCGCCCGGCGTATTCACCGGACGCCACTGCGCGAAGCGCTCGAGCCGGCGTTTGCGATCGCCCCAATCTTTGAAGGAGCCCGGCGCAGTGGGAATACCGGCCGTGTGAATCAGCAGATGCTCGACGGTCGTCGTCTCCTTGCCGTTGGTCCCGTACTCAGGCACGTACTTGACGATCTTGTCGGCGGGATCGATTTTTCCTTCCTGGATGAGAAGCCAGAGCGCCGACGAGGTGATCGCCTTGGTCGCGGACATCGCGACGAAAACGGTTTCGTCGTTGGCCGGCTTTTCGACGCCGCCTTGGATCGCACGGCCGAAAGTTTTCATTGCCGCGATCTTGCCGTGGCGGGCGATCGCCACCTGACAGGCGGGCAGAACGCCATCCTTGACGTCGCGCTCGGCCCGGTCCATCAGCGCCTGAACTTTGTCCGGATTGAGGCCGACCTGGGCCGCGCTATCAGCAAGGAATTTTTCGGCGAGCATTGGCTTCTCTCCTTTGGAGCAATTGGTGAATCAGTACATAGTCGGGCACAGGGGCCGCCGCGCGCGCTGCACCTCGCGCGGCCGGCACAGCGCGGCGTCGGTCCGTCCCGCTTAGGCCCGCAGACTCGACGAAATTCAGGCGGCGCGACGCGGACGACGCACGTCCTTCGCCATCACCTTTTCCGCGACCGGCGTGAAGATGAAAGTCCCGACGTTCTTCATATCGATCGCGTCGCTCGGCACAATCTCGGGCGTTCCGCCGCGCGCACGCAGTTCTTTGAGAACGCCTGCAAGATCGTCGGTCTCGATCTCATAGAGGGCCAGGTACTTGTAGGCCTTGCTCGCCTCGCCGCCCATCTGCGCGTCAGCGATGCGGAACCGCTGCGCACAGACGAAGCCGGGTACATTAAGCACATCCGGAATATGATTCCGGTTGTACCATTCGTTGAACTCGGCCTCTTTGCCCTCGGTTGGATTGGTCATCACGACGAACGTATACTTGGCCATTTTCAAACCTCCTCGGTCATATCCTGGTGCTCTCGGAGTCGCGCCTATATTCGGCGCGGACTCTTGCGGGATATTAGTCCCGCGATCCGCAGGGCGTCCATCGGATTGCGCGAATATTCTCGCGTGGCGCTAAGGCGGACCTCTTTTCAGCTAGTCGATTCGCCGGCGGTAGGCGGCGAGCGCAATCGCGGTGGCGCGCGTGGCACCGCTTGCGACACCGATAGATGCGTTCGTGCGCTCAGTGCGTCGTCGATTCTGCCGTTCTCTGCGCAAGCAAATTTGGGCAATAATATACTTGACTCACCAATGAGCTTGCGCTAGATTCTATCGCATGGAAGCTCCGAAGACACTCCAACAGGCGATTCGCGACTTCTCCGATCCAGATCGATGCCTCGAATTCATGGTCAGTATTCGATGGCCCGACGGCGTGAAATGCCCAACTTGCGGGAGCAAGGAAGTTTCTTTCCTCGCAACGCGGCGCGTGTGGAAGTGCAAGACCAAGCACGCCAAGCAGCAGTTCAGCGTCAAGGTAGGCACTGTGTTCGAGGATTCGCCTGTCGGTCTGGATAAGTGGTTTGCAGCGGTCTGGATGGTCGCTAATTGCAAGAACCTGGTCAGCTCATACGAGATTCATCGAGCACTTGGAGTGACGCAAAAAACGGCGTGGTTCATGGATCATCGAGTCCGGCTCGCGATGCAGACGGGCACGTTTGAGAAGATCGCGGGCGAGTTTGAAGTTGACGAGTCTTTTATCGGCGGCCTCGCCCGATTCATGCACAAGGACAAGAAGGCCAAGATCACGGGCACGGGCGGGGCCGGAAAAGCAATCGTGATGGGTCTGCTGGATCGAAAGACTAAAAAGATTCGGCTAAGGCACGTTCCCAATACGCAGCGCGAGACATTACAAGGCGTCGTGCGCCAGTACATCCAAGGCGGCTCGTACATCTACAGCGATGCATGGGTCGCCTACAACGGATTGAATCACGATTACGTCCATCAGGTCATCGATCACGCGGAAAGCTACGTTCAGGGCAACGTGCATACGAACGGCATAGAGAATTTCTGGTCGCTGTTAAAGCGCGACCTGAAGGGCACTTACATCAGCGTCGAGCCGTTCCACCTATTCCGCTATTTGGATGAACAGGCGTTTCGATTCAATGAGCGCAAGGCCAATGATGGGGAGCGGTTTGTGATGACGATGCAGGGCATTACAGGCAAGCGACTCACTTACGAAAAGCTGACTGGCAAAGAGGAAGCCGCCCCCGTCTGAAAGACTCGACAGGGCCGAGGGAACCGCGAGCGAGTCAACCTGCGGGTTTCTTCTTCGCTGCTCGATTCGCGCGCCAGCGTGCCTCTTCAATTTCTACTTCCTTTTTCGGCACGGCCACAATCCCGCGAATAAGACTCTGGAAGCGCGCAAAAGCTGTCTGCGGTTGCTTTTCTTTTGGTTTGGATTTCATCAATTTTCGCTCTCTGTCGCGACCAGAATCGACAGCAAGTAAACACGATTTGCATCGAATGTATAATACACGATCAGCCGACTAATCCGATCTACCTCGACGACGGGCAAGAAATAGACTGGTGGATCGTCCGTCGTGGTAAGCGAGCCAATGTCCGCTTTTCTTGCGAGCGCCCACTCAGTTGCTTCAATGAATTCATCCGCACCACGCGCATCAGTTCCTAAGAGATCGCGCAACTCCACTTCAAAGCGGTGAGTTTTGACAACATCGCGCACGGCCTAACGATGGCCGCCAGCAAGCGTTTCTCGTGCGAACTTTTGAAGTGCGCGTCCTTTTCTCTTTTCAGCTCCGGTCGGTTTGCGATTCCCGATCAAGACAACGTTGTACGGGATGGTCTCGCCGCGCTTGGCGAGCTTCCAGCCTAAGAACAAATGAGATTCTTCGCTGATCTGTTTCGCATTGAAGTCCCAAAATCTTTGAACAACGCGCACGATCAGATCATTTTCCTGCTTTGTGAACTTGCTGAGATTCGGCAGTCTGCCCACCACAGGTCTCAACTGAGCGAAGCGACCGACGACCAACTTTTGAGTTCGTAGCTCGCCAGCTTTTCTCATCTTTTCCATTACCGGTTTGAGGCGCCGGGGTGCTGGACCTTGTGGCAACGCTTGATACTCTTGGCCGGTAATCGATTGCCCATAAAGCTGATACGACAATACATCAGCGTAGAACAATAATTTATTCAGCTTGACCGCACCGAAGTGGCGATCCTGAACGGACATATCCGAGAGGTGAAGAATCATCTCTCGGAGTTTCTCATCATCCGGTCGCTGTGATCGTGAGCGAGCCATCGCGATTTAGAGCAACTTGGCAACCAGTTCGATATGTCGCTGTATGCCAAGCTTCTTGAGCGTGGGCAATCCAGGTGAATGCTGCCGTTGCCGGAGATCTTCAAATTGCGCCGTCACGGATGTCCGATTCAGGTCACCGAGATCCGGAATGTCGCTCACCAGCTTCTCTAGCAGGCTGCGGAAAAACGACGGGTTTTCCGCTTGGCAGTGTATAGTGGAGTAGGAAGTGGTTGGAGGAGGAGGTAGCGGTGATGCGCGGGGCGGACCATCAGCAGAGCGGAATGTTCAGCTACATATCGGCGGAGC
>NZ_JAUSKL010000041.1 GCF_030646925.1 Candidatus Binatus sp.
CTTTTTCGGCAGGACAAGCACGAACTGTACCATATGTAGGAAATGTCGTCAAGTCGACGGAAATTGTGCTTACTTTTGGCTCACTTTTCGACCTCCCTGACAAGTCGCAAAATTCGTCTTTTCTGAGAGGTGGCCGGAACCATGACCGCCTCAATCGATGCATCGTATTTACGTCGTTCGGAGATCAAATCGACCAGGCTTGCCAACCACCTTGGTTAGGAGGTCAGCTTCGCGATCGGGCCTTCAAGGTTTCGTCCGAAATCGATTCTGGTGCCCGGGTTTGCAAGCGGCCGATAGGACACGAGGGCGGGGTTGGTGCGAATATCAAGTTGCCTCTTTGGTCGGCCCTTCCTGCCTGACAAGTCCATTCGCGACAGCCCGCATCTGGGATGAGATTTTCCGTGATCGGCAGCCGATCAGGGAAACCCAATTCCCTGATCCGCGATATTAATTCCCTGATCGGATCGTTAGGGAATTACCTGAAAAAGCGCAGCGAATGAGAGGTCTTTTCCCAGCTGCGGAGCGTCGACCAAGCCCGAAAAACGATCATTTCCCTGTTTTTTCCCTGATGATCAGGGAATCCAGACGCGGAGCGTAGTTCGCGGTCGCCTGCCCCCACCACCATTCAGTCCTTAGGTTTCTGGACATTTGAGAGAATTGCTCGAAATGCGCGCCTGAGCGCGCGATTTGCGATCACGCACGGACCCGGAGAACGTCTCCAGCGCCGCTAATCGCGACAATCTCGCAAAACCTATCCGCGCGCGATTTGCCTAGGTCCGCGGATCCTCGCCATAAATTCGCCTCGCCGGGTCAGCAAAAGACCGAGCGAACGGATGCGGTGTTCAGTAAGCGTCATCTCTGCCACGCGCGAATGCATGAACACCGATCGGCGCGTCAACCCCAACGACCCTTGGCAGTCCTGTCGCAGGTCGCCGTGGGAACCTACGGGTTTTTAGGATCGCGGCGTGATTAGGATGTGGGCGTGGGCGGGTTTGGGGTTTGCCTTGAAAGGAGCGCTCGAAGATCGCCTTCTATTGCTGTGAGGATGTTCGCTTGGAATAGTGGGTACTTGGTTGGTTCGATGGTGTCCGGCGTTCCCTCGCCGGCATAGAGCGCGAAGGTTGTGCCTGCTTTTTTCCGCTTGGAGCGAGTCTTGCCCTTGTCTCCATGATCCACGTCGTGGCGCAGGTCCGTCCGTAGGTCGTTGATGTGGACGAACGATCGCAAGGTCGCCGGGTCGATGCGAGCTCCAGGCCCCTCCCGAAAGAGGAAATAGAGGTCATCGATGAACGCGCCGTAAGCATCGCGTGTCGTGACTGGCTTCCGAAGGCGCAACAGCGCAGGGCAGTCTTGTTTGTGGCTTTGAATAAGTCGTCGCCGGTCGCCGCGGCGTGCTTTTTATTGATCTGCTCGATGAGTAGAATGATGGAATCCGAGACTGCCGTGATCCGTCCTGTCGTGCCACTCTCAGCGATGACGCTTGGGTCGAAGATCGCGCTAAGTTCCGGGGCGATCGTAAAGAGCTTCCGGAGGAGGATCTCCTGGCGCGTCCGCGCAGCGCCGGTGACGTTGGCGCTCACTGATTTCTGAAATTGGACGTAGTCACTGTCTGTCGCCTCTTGGCCCTTGTCAATCTGTGCGGCCAACTCGGTCGTGAAGCTCTCACAGAACTCTCTAAGGAGGGCTTCGATGCCGGCGTAGTTCTTGGTGCTCACGATCTCGCAGGTGAGCGTGATGAGCGATTGGACCATCGTTCTCGTGCGCAATATGGAGCCGTTGCCCTTGAAAGCCGTAGCGAGTAAGTCCAAGGCGTTCTTGATGCGCTTGGCCACTGCCGAAGTGGTGGCGAAGTTCTGGTTCGCCTCAAAAACTGCTTTCACGTCATCAAGCCGTAACCCGGTGTCGAGGTCCTCGAGCTCGATGGTGACCACTTTCGCAAGAACATCGAAGTGCGCGTACCGCGTATCAGGGACAGCAATAGTCTCCTTAAAGAAGGGGTGTTTCGCCGCAGTTTCCTTACAGAAATCGCGGAGCTTGCTCGGCACCGCGTTAAGCTTCTCGCTACCGGTCAGGGGCATACCTTCCTGGAGTCGCTGGAAGAACTCTTTTAGCTCCTTATCCGTCGCGTCTTCGATCACGTCGTACTCGATATCGAAATCGTCGAATGCGTCTGCTACGTTCCGTTTCAACTCGCTGTAGTACGTCCCACCGAAGATCTCTGCGGATTCCTGGCTGAGGCCCAGATCCCCCGAGAAAAACTCGAAAATGGCGGTGAGCCGCTGTTGGCCGTCTTCCACGAGAAAGTTCTCGTCCGAGCTCTTGACGAAATAGAACTTGGGAAGCTTCCAGCCCCGCAGGATGGAGTCAATGAGGCCTTGCTTCTTCTGCTTGCTCCACACCTTCTGCCGCTGCCAATCCGGAATTTCGTAGCGGTCCCGGCGACGAAAGATCTTGTCGATCGCGCGTTTGTCTGGGGTCATCTTCATAAGACGGATTCGTAGTATCTCAAAAAACCCACGCCTTTGGAACGCGGAACTCCGCCGTCGGCCTGCCGGTAAGCCGGAAGGATGCCGCGCAAATAGAAATCGGTGATGGAGGCGAAACGAACGTCCTCGATGGTGGGCGGACTCGGTGGCTGACACCCCGCCACTCCCGGATCAGGACTGTTCCCGCGCCTGTGCGTCCCTTCGGAGTCTGACCCGGTGCGACCTCCGCGGCCATCGCAAACACGGTCGAGAATCCGCTTTGTGGAGGGCTTGAGACCGCCCAACGCTCGCTCCTGCAGCCGGTACGCAATAGCCCTGATCATCATCACGCGGCCGAGGTGCGGCGGCGAATGGGCACCAAAAAGCGCCATCCATTTCTTTCTTATAGCTGGCAAGTCGAGAGCGAGAAGGCCGCTAATCTCCTGCGCCAACTGTTCTGAGCCGTTACCGACGGTTGGCGGCCTTCCGCTTCTATTTGGCAAACTTGTGTGTCCCATGGAGACCTCCGTTCAGGTGTCCATGTGCGCTCTGTTCGCGCCACAAATCCAGTCGTTGGGCTAGGATATTGAGGGTAATTTCGGTAGGAAGCTGGTGCCGTAGGGCTCGCACAATTCACGATCTGATGCGCCGTTCCGCCAATCGGCGGTCCGAAGAGGGGGATAGGTTCCCACTATTTCACGCTTGCGCCGGATTTGTTCGGTTGCCGTATCGATCGCTCCAAGTGTGCAGCAGCACCGGTACGCTTTGTCTCATAGTAGAATGGTTCAAATAGCGCTACCTCTTTGTCTATACACGAGCGCGCGGACTTGGCCGGCTTCGTTCGCGCCATGCTTTCAAGAAATACGTCATTCACATCGGTTGAGTACGCGAGCATGGTGACGAAATCTCTCCCTAATTCGAGATCGCGCTTGAACAACTCGGGGATGAATCGGCGGGCGATCAGTACTTCGATGCGACGCGTTGTGCAAATTTCGATGAAGGTAGGCAAAGTGCTGCGTTGTATACTGAGATGATGGATTGGGATCGCGACTTCATAGCGCCACGCCGCAGCTATCTTGGCCGAATTGGCCTCGACACCGACTACTACAGCATCCTGCTTCAGCTCAGCGATGCGCTGTCCGAGTAGTCCAAAGCCGCAACAAAGATCGAGAAAATGGCTGCCGCGGGCTCGCTCCAAGATCAGCGCCGCGATCCTATCGTCGATGCGCGGATAGTTGCCCGTGCGCTTCCAGCGTTCTAGTTGATCGAACAACTGAATCTCACTCGTCCAGGTCAAATCAAGACGACTCCACCTTTGCCCAGCTCAACGAGAACGTCGTTGCAGTACCCCCCGACCTGACCCATCCAATCTCCGAGCGAACTCAGGGGCGGCAGATTTGACCTACTTCGTCTCACTCCGTGCAGTCCCAGTCGGGCTTATGAGTTCAGATTTGGTACTCGCCCGTATGCCGCCGGTGGCGGCGCCTGGTGAAGTATCGACGCATCGGCGGGAACACCAGACCGAAGCGCCGCTCAAGTATCGAGAGCACAATCAGCGCTGCAGTACTGAGCACGGCCGGAAAAATCGCGCCGAACTTTCGATCCGGGTCAGTGAACACCATTTGGAAGGATATAAAGAACATGAAGTAGCCAAATATCCGGCGCATAACCGGCACCGGGATGCGATCGACGTAGAAAGCGCCAATGAAGGCGCCGAATACGAACCCGAGGCAGACAAAGCCAACGACCGAAAAATTTATGAGTCCCTTGCGATAATATTCCAGCGCTGCGAACAAGCCGATCGGCGGTACCAGCACCGCCAGTGAGGTACCTTGGGCCTGTTGCTGGGAGAAGCCGAACAGGAAGATCAACGCTGGGACCAGAAAAACCCCGCCGCCAAGTCCCAGCACACCGCTGAGTATCCCTATCGCCAGTCCGAGCGCTAACAGCGGCATTGTCAAACTCCTGACGCCTGGATCCTCTCCAGACCATTATGTAGATGTTTCGGACCTGGCCCCGCACGCGCCTGAGCAAACATGCGACGGCGCAAGTTCCAGACGACACACCAAGCCGATGCTAGGCTTTCAGTTCGTACAGGACAGCGAAATCGTCATCGATCGGCAGCCGCCGGAAATGCTTGAATCCCGCGCGCTCAGCCAACTCGCGCGCCTTGACCTCGCCCATCGCCGCGCCGATTCCCGCGCCGCCGTGAGCGAGCGAGGTCGTCATGCAGTACATGGTGCTGATCGAGTAAACCATTTTGCCGAGAGCGCTATGATTCTCCTCGGGCTTCGACGACACATTGATCTCCTGCACCAGGTAGGTGCCGCCGGGGGCCAGCGCGCGGCGAATCGAGTTCATCAGGCCGACCGGATCGACCGCGTCATGGACCACGTCGAAGGTAGTAATGAAATCGAATTTCGAGTCCGGCAGGGTGACGCAATCGCCGACCTCGAATGCGACGCGGTCGCCGACTCCGGCGGCGCGCGCGTTGCGGCGCGCGCGCTCGATCGACTGCGCGACCAGGTCGTAGCCAAACACCCGGGCCTTGGGAAAAGCCTGCGCGATCAGAATCGCCGCCCGACCGCCGCCGCAGCCGACGTCCACCGCGGCTCCGCCTACTTTGAGTCGTTCGACGACCTCGGGCAAGGCGGCGATCCATTTGTCGACCAGCTTGTACTTGTAGCGAGGAAATGAGTTGCGCTCGGACGCCTCGAACATCCACGGCGGATATTCGCTCTGCGGCACGCCCTTGCCGGTGCGGAATGAATCGGCGACCTTTGGCGCGACCGACATCGCGCTTTGCACCATCTGGAAATAAGAGCCCACGAAAAAAGGCGACTCTTCATCGGCCAGCACCAGGGCGTATTCCGGGGTCAGATGAAATCGGCGCGCGGTCGCATCATAGGTGACGTATTGCGCGGCGGCCATTGCGTTCAGCCACTCTCGAAGATAGCGCTCGCTAAGCCCGGTCTTTGCGGCCAGCTCGTCGCTGGTTACCGGACCTGACTCCTTCATCGCTTTGAACAGTCCGAGGCGGTCGCCGATGAAGCAGAGTGCGCCATGAACGCAGGTGCCTACATCGCCTACAACCTGCTGCGCGACCTGCTTGGCTTTTTCAAAATCAATTTTGGACGCCATGATGAACTTCTCCTTGAAGAATGAATGTTCGATGTATGCGTTCGCGGGGCGAGAGCACTCATCTGCGGTATGCGGCCAGCGGCGGCGGACCAAGTTCCAGCCGTGAGGCCGACAACGCCTCGCTCAATTTCAGAATGGTTCGCACCAGCTCCCGCAGTTGCATACAGGCTTTCGCGGTGGGCTCCCCGTTTGCAAAATCTTCGGCCGATAGATACACGCTGGTGGGGGCGAGTATCGCGCCGAACCATGCGAGAACGTCGCGCAGATGCCAATCGACGCCGAGGTAATGGTGATGTGTCGCGCCGATCGCCACCACTCCGCACGGCTTTCCTGCGAGCGCTTCGACCGGAAGATGGTCGAGCAGATTCTTTAGCGCGCCGGTAAACGAGCCGCGATAGACAGGGCTCGCAAGGAGCACTGCGTCGGCGTCCGTGATCGCGCGCACCACGGCGGCGGTGTCGTCGCCGAGCTGCTCGGGCGGACGGCCGTCTGCGAAGGCAATCTTGTAGTTGGCCAGATCGAGGAGTTGAGCTTCGGTGCCCGGTACTTCCTCCGAGACGCATCGAACAGCCCATTCCATAGCCTTGAGCGAACGGCCGGGCGGCGTGACGCTGCCGAGTACCGCTACGAGTTTCGCCATATGGTGCTCATGCTCTGCTTGGGCAGCGTTCATAGCGCAGCGATCGGCGGATCGGCGATCCCGAGCACCGATTTTCCGATCGCCTCGCGCCTGCGATCGACGGGATCGTGCAGGGTGAGCGTTCGCACGTTGCGCCAGAACATCTCGAACTTGTTGCCGGCTAGCGTAGCGCTGGTACCGCAGATTCCGAAAACGTCATGGGTGATCGATAGCGCCACCTCGGTCGCGAATACTTTCGCCTTATAGACGGCGAGCGCGGCATCCACGCGGCGCGACGGATCGGACTCGACCGCTTTGAGCCTTACAGCCGCGTCATAGACGAGCAGCCGCGCGGCGGCAAGCCTGCTTTCCATGTCGCCAATGTGCAATTGAACGATGGGGTCTTCCGCGATCCGGTTTACTGCGCGCATCAGGCTCCGGCGGCTGGTCGCGTATTTCTTCGCCTCCTCGAAGGCGCCTTCCGCGGTGCCAAGGTAAATCGCCGCGAAGCCGATCTGAAAGATCGGTCCGAGCGCGGCTGGCGCTTCATAGAAGGCATTGGCGTGCCCGCCAATCAGGTCGCTTTGCGGGACGAATACGTCGCGGAAGCGAGTGGTTCCGCTGGCAGTGCCGCGCTGACCCATCCCGTCCCAGTCATCGACGATTTCGACGCCGGGCGCTTTCGCATCGACCGCGAGGATGAGCATGTTGTGGATCAAATCCCCGCCTTCCTCGGCGCACCAGAGCAGAAAGCGCGACGCGCCCGCCGAGTTGGTCGAGAAAAACTTGTCGCCGTTCACAAGGTAACCGCCCGCAACCTTACGCGCGACCGTCTGTGCCCCCATGATAGAGGGGCCGAGTTCGCTCGCCCACGAACCCCACAAATCGCCGTGCTTGACCACCGCGCCGAGCAGACGCTCCTTTTGCTCGTGGCTGCCCATCGCGGCTATCTGCGAGCAGGTCGCGGTCTGCACTGCGAAAATCTGGGAGGTGCTGGTACACCACTTGGCGATTTCCTCGACCGCGCGGCTGACCATCAGGTAGTCGCCGCCGAATCCTCCACCCATCCCGCCGTATTGCTTTTCGATCGCCATCGCGAGAAACCCCTCGCGGCGAAGCGCGTCGATGGAGTCCGCGGGAAAGCGACGCGCCTGGTCGATCTCCAATGCGTGCGGCGCAATCTCCCGCTCGGCTATTGCTGCCAGTGTTTCGATCTCCACGCTCTCGGCGTTGGCGGCCAGTGAATGACTCACATCGAACTCCTTAATCTTGGCTTCAAATGATCGACGCGCGATACTCATGAGCGCCCAGCACGACCGCGCCCAGCGCTTGCCGACGTCCGTCCACCGGATCATGCAGCGTAAAGGTGCGCGCATCGCGCCAGAACCGATCGAGGTTGTACTTCATTCGCGTT